>NZ_BAAJXA010000032.1:0-106004 GCF_057537855.1 Streptomyces diversicolor | reverse complement strand
CACGGAGCTGGATCTGGGGCGGTTCGGCGGCCGGCATCCCGTCGAGCTGTTCGGCGGGGTGCGTTTCCCCGCCATCGGTGAACTCCCCTATCTCCTCACCCTCGCGGGCCACGGCTTCTACTGGTTCCGACTGCGCGGGGACACCGTGTAGCAGCCGCCGGGAAGGCGCCGCGGGGCGGTTTCCACCGCCCCGGCCGGGGCACGCATCAGTAACACCCCACCGGCTCGGACGCCCAGGAGGCGTACCGAAGAATGGGGAAAGGACGTGACGCCATGGCGGAAACGGTCACCCCGTCCGGCACGACGAGTCCGGCTCATATCCTCGCGTCCCTCGATCCCCTGCTGCGCGAGTGGCTGCCGAGGCAGCGCTGGTTCGCGGGGAAGGGGCGCCCGGTCACCGGGTTCTCACCGGTGGCGGTCACCGAGTTGCTGCCCTCCGGCCGTCTCGGCCTGTACCACCTGCTGGTCCGCGCCCACCAGCCGCCCGCACCGGGCGCCCGGCCGCGGCCCGGCGACTGCTACCAGCTGCTCGTGGGCGCGCGCGAGGCGCTGCCGCCCCACCTGGCGCCCGCGCTGATCGGACATGTGGACCGCGGGCCGCTCGCCGGCCGCACGGTGTACGACGCCCTGTACGACCCACGGCCCGCCGAGGTGCTGCTGGAGGCGCTGCGCGCCCGGGCCCGTATCGGGGTGCTGCGCTTCGAGCGGGACCCGGGGCAGCGGATACGCGACGGTCTGGTGGCCCGGCTGCTGACCGCCGAGCAGTCCAACTCCTCGGTCGTCTACGGAGATACGTTCATTCTGAAGCTGTTGCGCCGGGTCGTGCCCGGCGTCAACCCCGATCTGGAGATACCGCTGGCGCTGGCCGGCGAGGGCTGCGCCCGGGTGCACGCGCCGACCGCCTGGCTGCGGGCGGAGATCACGGACGCGGCCGGCGAGCCCGCCGTGCTGGCCGTACTCCAGCCCTTTGTGCGGGGCGCCACGGACGGCTGGGAGCTGGCGCTGCGCCGGCTGGCCAAGGGCGAGGACTTCGGCGCGGAGGCGCGGGAACTGGGCCGGGCCACCGCCGAGGTGCACACCGCGCTCGCGCACGCGCTGCCCACGGTCACCCTGGGCCGCGGCCGGCTGGAACCGCTGGTCGACGGGATGATCGAGCGGCTGGAGGCGGCCGTCCTCGCGGTGCCGGCCCTGCGCCCCCACGCGCCCGGGCTGCGGTCCGCCTTCACCGCGCTGGCCGGCCTGGCCGCCGAGGGGCGCACCTGGACCGCGCAGCGCATCCATGGCGATCTGCACCTCGGGCAGTGTCTGCGCGCGCCGTCCGGGCCGTGGTCGCTGATCGACTTCGAGGGCGAGCCGGCCCGGCCGCTGGCCGAGCGGCGCATGCCGCAGCCCGCGCTGCGGGACGTCGCGGGAATGCTGCGCTCCTTCGACTACGCGGCGCGGTCGGCGAGCCCGCCGGCGCCCGACTGGGCCGCGGTGTGCCGGGCGGCGTACTGCACCGGGTACGCCGAGGTCAGCGGGCGTGATCCGCGCACCGATCCCGTGCTGCTGCGGGCGTACGAGACCGACAAGGCGGTCTACGAGGCCGTGTACGAGGCCCGCCACCGCCCCGACTGGCTGCCCGTGCCCCTGGCGGCGATCCACCGCCTCGCCGCATCCGACCAGCCCTGACCCGCCCCGCGCCGAGGAGGCCCATCCGTGACCCCGCGCCCCGCGTCCAGCGCACCGGAACCGCACGACCGGCACCCCCACCCGCCCACCGCCGGCCGGCCACCGCGGCGCCCTGCGGCGCCACCTGCGAAGAAGAGGCAGGCGACCGCGGAAGCCGCGACGAGGAAGCCCCCGGTCGACAAGGGCGGGGCGCGGGACGCCCGGCAGACCACGGCGGGGAAGCCTGCCCGCGAGGAGCCGACGCAGGGGGCCAGGGATGTCGAGGGCATGGCCGTTCCGGCACTCGGCGCGGGGGACCGGGAGCGGCTGCTGGCGGGGACGCACCACGATCCGCACTCCGTGCTCGGGGCGCATCCGGTGGCCGGCGGTGTGGTGTTCCGGGCCTTCAGGCCGTACGCCCTGTCGGTCGCCGTCGTCACCGACGAGCTGCGGGCCGAACTCCACGACGACGGCGGCGGTTTCTTCTCGGCCCTGTTGCCGCTCGGTGACATCCCCGCGTACCGGCTGCGGGTGGCGTACGAGGGCGCCGTCCACGAGACCGAGGACGCCTACCGCTTTCTGCCCACGCTCGGCGAGCTGGACCTGCATCTGATCGGCGAGGGCCGGCACGAGCAGCTGTGGCGGGCGCTGGGCGCCGAACCCATGACCCACCAGGGAGTCGAGGGCACCCGCTTCACCGTGTGGGCGCCGAACGCCCGGGGCGTGCGGGTCACCGGCGACTTCACCTTCTGGGACGGCACCGGGTACCCGATGCGCTCGCTCGGCTCCTCGGGCGTCTGGGAGCTGTTCGTGCCCGGCATCGGCGAGGGCGAGCTGTACAAGTTCGAGATCACCCGGCCCGACGGCTCCCGCACGCTGCGCGCCGACCCGCTGGCCCGCCGGACCGAGGTTCCGCCCGCCACCTCCTCGATCGTGCACGCCTCACACCATGTGTGGGGCGACGAGGAGTGGCTGGCGCACCGCGCGGACATCCCGGTGCACGAAGCGCCGTTGTCCGTGTACGAGGTGCATCTGCCGTCCTGGCGACCAGGGCTGACGTATCGTCAGCTCGCTGAGCAGTTGCCCGCGTACGCCAGGGACCTGGGGTTCACCCATGTGGAGCTGATGCCGGTCGCCGAGCACCCCTTCGGCGGCTCCTGGGGCTACCAGGTCACCGGCTTCTACGCGCCGACCGCCCGCCTCGGCACCCCCGACGACTTCAAGTACCTGATCGACGCCCTGCACCAGGCGGGCATCGGCGTCCTCATGGACTGGGTCCCGGCCCACTTCCCGCGCGACGACTGGGCGTTGGCCCAGTTCGACGGCCGCCCGCTGTACGAGCACGCGGACCCGCTGCGGGCCGCCCATCCCGACTGGGGCACCCTGGAGTTCGACTTCGGCCGCCGCGAGGTGCGCAACTTCCTGGTCGCCAACGCCGTGTACTGGTGCGAGGAGTTCCACATCGACGGCCTGCGCGTGGACGCCGTCGCCTCCATGCTCTACCTCGACTACTCGCGCGAGCCGGGCCAGTGGACGCCCAATGAGCACGGCGGCCGGGAGAACCTGGACGCGGTGGCGTTCCTCCAGGAGATGAACGCCACCGTCTACCGCCGCTGTCCGGGCGTGGTCACCATCGCCGAGGAGTCGACCGCCTGGGACGGGGTGACGCGGCCCACCCACCACAGGGGGCCGAGCGGGTTCGGCGGGCTCGGCTTCGGCCTGAAGTGGAACATGGGCTGGATGCACGACTCGCTGCAGTACATCCAGCACGAACCGGTACACCGCAGGTACCACCACCACGAGATGACCTTCTCCATGGTGTACGCCTACAGCGAGAACTACCTCCTGCCCATCTCCCACGACGAGGTCGTGCACGGCAAACGCTCACTGGTCTCCAAGATGCCCGGCGACTGGTGGCAGCAACGCGCCGACCTGCGCGCCTACCTGGCCTTCATGTGGGCCCACCCTGGCAAACAACTCCTCTTCATGGGCCAGGAGTTCGCCCAGGGCGCCGAATGGTCCGAAGCACACGGCCCCGACTGGTGGCTCCTCGATCCCGGCTACGGCGCCGAAGGCGACCACCGCGGCGTCCGCGACCTCGTACGCGACCTCAACACCGTCTACCGCGCCACCCCCGCCCTGTGGCAGCGCGACACCGACCCCACCGGCTTCCAGTGGATCACCGCAGACAACGCAGCCGCAGCCGAGCACAACGTGTTCGCGTTCCTGAGATACGACGCGCACGGGACACCCCTGCTGTCGGTGTCCCACTTCTCCCCCGTCGTGCGCCACGACTACCGGCTCGGCGTACCGGACGACGTCCCCGCGTGGCGGGAGGCCGTCAACACGGACGCGGCCCGCTACGGCGGCGGCGACGTGGTGCACCCGCACCCGGTCAAGCCGGAGCCGCGCGGCCTGCACGGGCGCCCCGCGAGCATCCGGCTGACCCTGCCCCCGCTGGCTACGGTGTGGCTGCGGCCTGCCTGAGCCCGTCGGGCAGCGCGCCCGTGTGCAGCACGCCCAGCCGCTGGGTGGCCCGGGTCAGGGCCACGTACAGGTCGCTGGTGCCGTACCGGCCCGGCTCCACCACCAGCACCGAGTCGAACTCAAGCCCCTTGGCCTGGCGCGGGTCCAGCAGGACGACGGTCCGCGTCAGGTCGGGCTCGGCGCCTGCCGTGACCCCGTCCAGCCGGGCGGCGAGCGCCCGGTGCAGGTCGCGCGGCGCGATCACCGCGAGGCGGCCCTCGGCGGGCGTCAGTTCGGCGACCGCTTTCGCCACCGCGCCCGGCAGGTCGTCGGCCGCCCGCCGCACCCAGGGCCGTACCCCGGTCGAGCGGACCGATCTCGGCGGTTCGAAGCCGGGCTGTTCGGCGCGGACCACGGCCGCGGCCAGGTCCATGATCTCGGACGGGGTGCGGTAGTTGACGCCGAGGCGCGTGTGCTCCCAGCGGTCCTCGACGTACGGGGCGAGGATCCGGGACCAGGAGCCCACGCCCGCCGGCTCCGCGGTCTGGGCCGGGTCGCCGACCAGGGTCATCGAGCGGGTCGGGCTGCGCCGCATCAGCAGCCGCCAGGCCATCGGCGACAGCTCCTGCGCCTCGTCCACGATGATGTGCCCGAACGCCCAGGTCCGGTCGGCCGCGGCCCGCTCGGCGGCGCTGCGGACGTCGGTCTCCTCGTGCCGCTCGGCGAACCGTTCGGCGTCGATGATGTCGTGCGCGGACAGCACCTCGGAGCCGTCGGGATCGCCGTCCTCCTTGTCCTCGAACTCATAGGTGCGGGACGCGTACGACACATCGAGGACGCCTTGCGCGTAGGCGATCTGCGTCTCCCGTTCCCGTTCGGCGAGCGTCCGCCTGACGCGGTCGTCCTCGCCGAGCAGTTCGGCCGCCTCGTCGAGCAGCGGCACGTCCGCGACGGTCCACGCCCGGGTCACCGGACGGCGGATCGCGGCGGCGTCCTCGTCGCTCAGATACCCGTCGGGGTCGGCGAGGAAGTCCGCGAGCAGCCGGCGCGGGGTCAGCCTCGGCCACAGCCGGTCGATGGCGGACCAGACGTCCGGGTTCTCGGCGAGTTCGTCGCGGATCTGGGTGATGTCGGCGGCGTCCAGCAGATTGCCGCCGTCGTACGGGTCGGTGCCGATGCGCTCGGCCACCATGTCGGTGAGCGTGTTGAGGATGTGTCCCTCGAAGTGCTCGCGGGCCACGTTGTGCGGCAGCCCGGCGGCGCGGGTGCGCTCCCGGGCGACCTTCACCAGGCCGTCGTCGAGCATCAGGACCTCGCGGTCGTGCTCGATCGCGATCACCGGGTCGGGCAGCGCCTGCCGGTCGCGTACGACGGCGGCGAGCACGTCGGCCATGTCGGCACGGCCCTTGACCGCCGCGGCCCGCGGCGTGTCCCGGGCGGTGGCCCGCACCCCGGGGAACAGCTCGCCGACCGTGGCGAGCAGCACCCCCGTCTCGCCGAGGGAGGGCAGCACCTCGCCGATGTAGCCGAGGAAGGCGGGGTTCGGTCCGACGATCAGGACGGCACGCCGGGCCAGCAGGTCCCGGTGCTCGTACAGCAGATAGGCCGCCCGGTGCAGCGCGACCGCGGTCTTGCCGGTGCCCGGGCCGCCCTCGACCACCAGCACCCCGCGGTGGGGCGCCCGGATGATCTCGTCCTGCTCGGCCTGGATGGTCTGCACGATGTCGCTCATGCGGCCGGTGCGCGCGGAGTTGAGCGCGGCCAGGAGCACGGCGTCCCCGGTCGGGTCCTCGTGGCCGGTGCGGGTGACGTCGCCGAGGTCGAGGATCTCGTCGTGCAGGGAGGTGACTCTGCGGCCGTCGGTGGAGATGTGCCGGCGCCTGCGCAGGCCCATCGGGGTGTGGCCGGTGGCCAGGTAGAAGGGGCGGGCGACGTCGGCGCGCCAGTCGATGAGGACCGGGGTGCGCTCGGCGTCGTCGGTGCGCAGCCCGATACGGCCGATGTGATGGGTGGTGCCCGAGGTCAGGTCGATACGGCCGAAGCAGAGCGAGCCGTCCACGGCGTTCAGCGCGGCGAGCAGCCCGGACCGTTCGGCGACCAGGATGTCCCGCTCCAGGCGGGCCTGCATGGGCTTGTCGCCCTGCGCGAGAGCGTCCGCGACGGAGGTCTCGGTGTCGCCGCGCAGCGCGTCGACACGCGCGTACAGTCCGTCGATGAATTCCTGCTCGCGACGCAATTCATCGTCCGGAAATTCGGTGTTTGACAATTCCGCTCCCGCCCGGATATACTGTGCTCACTGAACTTCTTTGCGACTGCATTCCTTTGAAGTCGCGAATCACCGAATATACGCAAGGAAATCCCCCGAGCGCAATTGCTCGGGGGATTTTTTGCGGGCGTCACCGTCCTACAGCACGTCGGACAGCTCCTCCAGGAGCCTGCGCCGGGGCCGCGCCCCGACCATCGCCTTCACCGGCTCACCGTCCCGGAACACCATGAACGTCGGCATCGACAGCACCTTGTACGCGTTGGTGGTCACCGGATTGGCGTCCACGTCCAGTTGCACGACCTTCAGCCGGTCGCTCGTCTCGGCGGCGAGCGCGCCGAGCACCGGCGCCATCTGCCGGCACGGCGGACACCAGTCGGCGGTGAACTCCACCAGCACCGGCAGCTCGGATTCGATCACCTCCGCCGTGAAGTCCCCGTCCGTCACCTCGGCCACGCCGAGCGTCCTGGTCATCGTCGGTGTCCTCCCAGTTCGCACTCCGGTTCCGGACCGCCCGGAACCAGCGCCTCGGCGGCCAGCGCCGCCCTGGCCCGCTCCGCACGCCCGAGCTGCCCGGCGACCTGCGCCCGCACCGCCCGCAGCTCCCCGATCAGGGCGTCCAGCTCGTCCAGCTTGCGCCGGTAGACCGCGAGCGAGGCGGGGCAGGAGTCGCCCTCCGGATGCCCGGCCCGCAGACACTCCACGAACGGCCGGGTCTCCTCCAGGTCGAACCCGAAGTCCTGCAGCGTCCGGATCTGGGTGAGCAGCCGCAGGTCCCGCTCGTCGTAGACGCGGTGGCCCTTGCCGTCGCGGCGCGCGGGCAGCAGCCCCCGCGCCTCGTAGTACCGCAGCGTTCGCGTGGTGGTCCCGGCCCGTGCGGCCAGCTCGCCGATGCGCATGTCCCCGACGGTAGGCGTTGACGTCGGCGTCAGGGCAACCGGTCGGTCAGCCGGGCTCCCCCGCGGACCGGGCCACCTCCAGCAGGGAGGCGCTGTGCCGCTCCGCGTCGTAGGCCCGGCGTCCGCCGCGCAGGCCGAACAGCCGCTTGGCGAGCGCGATGTAGAGGACGGCGAGGATGTTGACGACGAGGGTGGCGATCTTCACCCAGCTGACGCGTTCGCCGAGTTCGTAGATCTCCAGCGGCAGGAAGACCGCTGTGGACACCACCGTCAGGTACTCGGCCCAGCGTTTGGCGTACCAGAGGCCGACCGCCTCCACCAGCTCGATCAGCGCGTACGCCAGCAGCAGCGCCGCCACCAGCAGCAGCGTGGAGTGCCGGTAGCCGAACGCCCTCTGGACGGAGCCCACCACCGGGGAGTGGTCGAGGTCGTAGTGGAAGTGCCGGAAGACCGGCCGGAAGACGTCCAGGTACTCGTCGAACAGCCGCCGTACCGCGTTCTCGCTGTTGCTGAACCGCCACACGGCCACCGCGACCAGCACGACGAACACCCCGCGCAGCGCCCGCTCGACGGCCACGCAGCGCAGGATGAACAGGTCCCGCAGCACCTTGCCGCGCGGCACCAGCGGGGCGTCGGCGGCGGGCCCCGAGCCGTGCGGTTCGCCGAGCACGAAGTCGCCGCAGCGCAGGCACCGCCAGACCTCGCCGAGCGCGGTCCGCGCGTGCAGCCGTACCCGCAGCCGGGGATCGTCCGGGGCGTAGGTCACATGGCCCTTGCGCGCACACGTGCGCCGGTTCCAGTCGATCGCCATCCCCCGTGTCCTCCGTAGCTGCCCGCGGCGGTGCCGCGCCGTTCCGTCCGGCATGGCACCGTAGTGCACCCGAGTAAGAGAGGCGGGGAAGGCGGGGGCCGGGGGCGTTCAGTCGGCCCTGCTGCCCGTCAGCTCCCGCTCCGTTTCGACCGGCTCCGGTGCGGCGGCCGAGCGGCCCGGCAGCAGCAGCGCCACCAGGACCGTGCCGGCCCCCAGGATCAGCGCGCCGACGAGGCTGGTGCGGGCCACCGCGTCCGCGAAGGAGGAACCGACCGCATCGGTCATCCGCCGGGCGCCCTCGGCGAGTTGCCCGGCCTGCGCCTTGAGCTGCGCGGCCTGCTGCGGATCGCCGGTGTCCGCCGCCCGCTCGGCGAGGTGCCGTGCCCGCTCGCCGATGCCCTGCGCGACGGCGTACCCGGCGCCCACCGAGTCCTGGGCGGTGGCCAGCGCGGTGGCCGGCAGCCCGGTGCCGCGGGTCGCGTCCGTGAGCCGGTCGGCGTACGAGGTGGACAGCAGGGAACCGAGGACGGCGATGCCGAGCGAGCCGCCCAGCTCCAGCGAGGTGTCGTTCACGGCGCCGCCGACGCCCAGTTCGGACTCCGGGAAGGCGCCCATGATGGCGTCCGTGCAGGGCGAGAGCGCGAGGCCGATGGCGAGGCCGAGGACGACGAGCGGGGCGACGAAGTCGCCGTACGAGGAGGCGGCGTCGACCCGGGTCAGCAGGGCGAGCGCCGCCGTGCCGGCGACCATGCCCGCGGTGACCGTCGGACGCATGCCGATGCGCGGGGTGAGCCGGCCGGTGAGCGCCGCGCCGACGAAGACGGCACCGGCCAGCGGCAGCATGCGCAGACCGGTCTCCAGGGCGTCGTAGCCGAGCACGAACTGAAGATGCTGGGTGAGGTAGTAGAAGGCGCCGAAGACGGCCAGGAAGAAGAGGGCGACGGCCAGATTGGCGCCCGCGAACCGGCGGCCCGTGAAGCGGCGCACGTCCAGGACCGGGTGCGGATGGCGCAGCTCCCACAGCACGAAGGCGACCAGGCCGGCGCCCGCGACGACGGCCGCCGTGACGGCCTTGGCGTCCCAGCCGAAGTGCGGACCCTCGATGATCATGTAGACCAGGGAGCCGATCCAGACGACGGACAGCAGCCCGCCGACGTGGTCGATGCGGTCGTGGTGGCCCGCCCTGGACGGCGGCACCAGGACCAGGGCGGCGACGATCGCGACGGCGGCGACGGGCACGTTGATCAGGAACGTCGACGACCAGCCGTGGTGGCGCAGCAGCGCGCCCGCGACCACCGGTCCGGCCGCGATGGCGAGCCCGGCGGTGGCCGTCCACAGGGTGATGGCCCTGGTGCGTTCGGCGCGCGGGAAGGTCGCGGCGAGCAGTGAGAGCGTGGCGGGCATGATGAGGGCCGCGCCGACGCCCATCACGGCGCGGGCCGCGATGACGGCCGTGGAGCTGTCGGCGAGCCAACCGGAGACGGCACCGCAGCCGAAGACGACGAGCCCGAGGACGAGGGCCCCGCGCCGGCTGTACTTGTCGCCGATCGCGCCGAGCAGCAGCATCAGCGCGGCGTACGGAACGGTGTAGGCGTCGATCACCCACTGCAGGTCGGCGCTGGACAGCCCCAGGTCGCGGGTCATGTCGGGGGCCGCGACCGTGAGCGCGGTGTTGGCCATCACGATGATCAGCAGGCTCAGACAGAGCACCAGGAGCGCCCACCAGCGCCGGGGGTAGGGGCGGTCCGTCCTGTCGACCGGCTGGTTCATGACGAAGCGCATGGCAGGGGTCGCCTTCCTCGCGGATGCACACGACAGCAGTTGCACAATGAAGTGCAATTGCACAACACTGTGCAAGGTATGCGAGATGCACAGTGCTGTGCAAGTCGAGGGGAGGGCAGAATGACTGCCATGACCACGGGCCACACCAGCCGCGCCGACGCCAATCGGCGGCACATCCTCGACGTCGCCCTCGCCGAGCTGCTGCGCGACCCCGACGCCTCCATGGATCAGATCGCGCGCGCCGCGGGTGTCGTACGGCGGACCGTGTACGGGCATTTCCCCAGCCGGGAGGCGCTGATCAGCACGCTCACCGACGGGGCGGTGGAGTCGCTGGCCGCCGCGCACGCGGCGGGCCGCGCGGGCGTCGAGGACCCGGCCGAGGCGGTGGCGCGTTCGGTGCTCGCGGTGTGGGAGATCGCCGACCGCTACCGGCTGCTGGTGGCGCTGGCCCAGCGCACGGTCACCGTGCAGGGCATCCGGGAACGCCTGACCCCGGTCCGCGAGGCGTGCGCGGAACTGCTCCAACGCGGCCTGGACCGGGGCACGTTCCGCTCACCGCTGCCGGCGGCGGCGCTGGCGTACGTCCACGAGCAGATGCTGTTCGCGGTGATGGAGGCGGTGAACGACGGCCTCCTGCCCCCCGCGGAGGCGGGCGGCTCCGCCGCGGTCAGCGTCCTGACAGCAGCAGGCATGGCCCCCGACCGAGCCACCGCCCTGGTGGCCGACCTGAACGGCTGACCCAGCGGCCCCGTCCACGCACCCCCGGCACACCTACGCTCCCAGGCCCACCACAACCCACCCAGGGGCGCGGGGAACGGCGCGCTCAACCACAACGCACCCGCGGGGAACGGCGCACCCAGCCACAACGCGGCCGGCACGGGCGGCCCGGTGCCAGGAGGCCGGCGCACAACGGAACCGGGTGGGCCGGGCAACGGGGGATGCTCGGCCGCCCGGGGCGGTGACCGGACGCCCGGCCCGGGTTCAGGCCGGGCCGGACGTCCGGAGTCGGTGCCGGGCCGAAGCCCGGGGGAACTACACGTCCGGAGCCTCCGCCGGGCCCAACCCCGGCGGAGCCACAGGTCCGGGGCCGGGGCCGGGGTGAAGCCCCGGGGGAAGGGCGTGTCCGTAGTTGGGGGCGGGGCGAAGGCCGGCGGGGCCGTTACGCCTTGGCCAGTTCCTTCTCGTGGTCGCCGTTGCCCGGCCGCTCCGGCAGCTCGGACGCCGGCTCGCCCTCGTCCAGCAGGGTCTTCTCGTCGAAGGGCAGCTCACCGGCGAGCACCCGCCGGACGCGGTCCGTGTCGATCTCCTTCGTCCAGGTGCCGATCAGCACGGTGGCGACGGCGTTGCCCGCGAAGTTCGTCAGGGCACGGGCCTCGCTCATGAAGCGGTCGATGCCGACGATCAGACCGACGCCGTCGACCAGCGCGGGCTTGTGCGACTGCAGTCCGCCCGCCAGCGTGGCGAGCCCGGCGCCGCTGACGCCGGCGGCGCCCTTGGAGGCGAGCAGCAGGAACAGCAGCAGCGGTATCTGCTCGCCGACCGACATCGGCGTACCCAGGGCGTCGGCGATGTACAGCGACGCCATGGTCATGTAGATCATGGTGCCGTCGAGGTTGAAGGAGTAGCCGGTCGGCACGGTGATGCCGACGACGGGCTTGCTGACGCCCAGGTGCTCCATCTTCGCGATGAGCCGCGGCAGCGCGGACTCGGAGGAGGAGGTGGACAGGATCAGCAGGAACTCCCGGGCCAGATACTTGAACAGCGCGAAGACGTTCAGCCCCGCGATGGCCCGCAGCAGCGCGCCGAGCACCACGAAGACGAACAGCACGCAGGTGATGTAGAAGCCGAGCATCAGCACCGCGAGGCTCTTCAGGGCCTCCAGGCCCGAGGAGCCGACCACCGCGGCGATGGCGCCGAACGCACCGATGGGCGCGGCCCACATCACCATGGCGAGGATGCGGAAGACGAGCCGCTGGATGTGTTCGATGCCACGCAGCACCGGCTGGCCGGCCGAGCCCATCGCCTGCAGCGCGAACCCGGCGAGCAGCGCGATCAGGAGGGTCTGGAGGACCTGCCCCTCGGTGAAGGCGGAGACGAACGTGGTCGGGATGATCGACAGCACGAAGTCCACCGGCGGCAGCGCGTCGCTGGCCACCTGGGCGTGCCCGGTCTGCTTGATCGCGTCGGTCAGGTGCAGCCCGTCACCGGGGTGCAGCACGTTGCCGACGACGAGTCCTATGGTGAGCGCGACGAGCGACATCACGAGGAAGTAGCCGAGCGCGATACCGCCGACCGCGCCGACCTTGGCCGCCTTGCGGACCGAGCCGATGCCCAGCACGATCGTGCAGAAGATGACCGGCGAGATCATCATCTTGATCAGGTTCACGAAGCCCGTGCCGAGCGGCTTCAGCTCGACCCCGAAGTCGGGCCAGATGAGCCCCACGGCGATGCCGAGCGCGACCGCGACGATCACGGCGATGTACAGATAGTGGGTGCGGTCCCGCTTCGCGGCGGGTGCGGCAGGTGCCGTATCGGATGTGCTGGCGGCCACGGCTGCCCTCCTTGACGTCTTCGTCGGCATCACCGGCGTGCGGCTCACGTCCGGGGGATATGGGGGATGCCGTGACTATCTCCTGGTCTGTGAGGGCGGTCACCCTTGCGTTCATTTAGTTCGCGCTTAACCGGAGAGGCACACTGACGACATGCGCTTCCCCGCCCCGCCCCGACCCCGCAGCCTGGCCGGCCAGCTGTTCGCCATGCAGGCCGTGCTGATCGCGGTCGTGGTCGCCGGGTACGCGCTGTTCACCTATCTCAGCGACCGCGGCCAGGCCGAGGACGCCGCGGGCCGGCAGGCCACGGCCGTGGCCCGCTCGATAGCCGACGCCCCCTCGGTGCGGGAGGCGATCAACACCACTGACCCGACGGCCCGGCTCCAGCCGTACGCGCTCCAGGTCCAGCGGGACACCGGCGTCGACTTCGTGACGATCATGAATCCGCGGGGCATCCGGTGGACGCACCCGGACACCACACAGATCGGCGGGAGGTTCCTCGGGCACATCGGGCCCGCCCTGCGGGGCCACTCCTTCACCGAGACGTACACCGGTACCCTCGGTCCGTCCGTGCGCGCCGTCACGCCCGTCTGGGACGGCACCCGGGTCATCGGCCTGGTGAGCGCGGGCATCCGCGTCGAGGCCATCAGCGAGCGGGTGCAGGAGCAGGTCACGGCCATGGCCGGGGTCGCGGCCGGCGCCCTGGCGCTGGGCGGCGTCGGCACGTACGTCATCAACGCCCGGCTGCGCCGGCACACCCATGGCATGAACGCGGCCGAGCTGAGCCATATGCACGACTACCACCAGGCCGCGCTGCACGCGGTGCGCGAGGGGCTGCTGATGCTGGACGGCCAGTTCCGCGTGGCCCTCATCAACGACGGCGGGCGGGAACTGCTCGGCGTCGGCCCGAAGGAGGAGGTGGTGGGCCGCTCGGTGGCCGACCTCGGGCTGCCCGCACCGCTCACCGGGGCGCTGCTGGCCTCGGAGCCGCGCGTCGACGAGGTGCATCTGACGGCGGACCGGGTGCTGGTCGTCAACACCTCGCCGGTGTCCGGCGGTGAGCGCCGCGGCACCGTCGCCACCCTCCGGGATGTCACCGAACTCCAGTCGCTCATGGGCGAGTTGGACTCCGAGCGTGGTTTCACCCAGGCGTTGCGCTCGCAGGCCCACGAGGCGGCGAACCGGCTGCACACGGTGGTCTCCCTGATTGAGCTGGGCCGTGCGCAGGAGGCGGTGGAGTTCGCGACCGCCGAGCTGGAGCTGGCCCAGGCGCTGACCGACCAGGTGGTGGCCGCGGTCGGCGAGCCGGTGCTGGCCGCGCTGCTGCTCGGCAAGACCGCCCAGGCCAATGAGCGGGGCGTGGAGCTGGTGGTGGCGCCGGAGAGCCGGCTGGACGACGGCCTGCTCCCGCCGGGCCTGCCGGCCCGCGACCTGGTGACCATCATCGGCAATCTGATCGACAACGCGGTGGACGCGGCCCAGGGCAGCGTGGGGGCCCGGGTCACGGTGACGGCATACACAGAAGACACAGAAGACACAGAAGACACAGAAGACACAGAAGACACAGAAGACGCCAAACACACCGAAGACACCGGCGACACCGACGGCACGGCCGCACGGGGCCGCGCCGAACTGGTGCTG
This sequence comes from Streptomyces diversicolor, assembly GCF_057537855.1. NCBI lineage: Bacteria > Bacillati > Actinomycetota > Actinomycetes > Kitasatosporales > Streptomycetaceae > Streptomyces > Streptomyces diversicolor. Next base: position 91,943 of record NZ_BAAJXA010000032.1, on the reverse strand, counting down.
CGGGTCGCCGACTCGGGCAGCGGGGTGGATCCGGCCCATGCCGAGCTGGTATTCCAGCGGGGATTCACGACCAAGCCGGCCGGGCCCCAGGGTCGTGGGCTCGGTCTCGCGCTGGTGCGGCAGGCGGTCACCCGGCAGGAGGGCACGTTGACGGTGGCGGAGAACGAAAAGGGCGGTGCAGGTGCTGCGGGCGGCGCCGGCGGCGCGGTGTTCGAGGTACGGCTGCCGCTGGCCAGGACGGCGGGGCCGGCTCGCAGGAGCGGCGGCGTCGCGGCGCGAGGTGGGGCATGACGGTGGGACAGCCCATCCGGGTCCTCGTCATGGAGGACGACCCGGTCGCCGCGGACGCGCATGTGCTGTACGTCGGACGGGTGCCGGGCTTCGTCGCCGTGGGCAAGGCGCACACCGGCGCGGAGGCCCGGCGGGTGCTGGACCGCACCCCGGTGGACCTGCTGCTGCTCGATCTGCACCTGCCGGACGTGCACGGCCTGCAGTTCGCCCGCTCGATGCGGGCGGCCGGCCACCACGCCGACGTGATAGCGGTGACGTCCGCCCGGGACCTGACCGTGGTGCGCGAAGGGGTCTCGCTCGGGGTCGTGCAGTACGTCCTCAAGCCCTTCACCTTCGCGACCCTGCGGGACCGGCTGCTGCGCTACGCCGAGTTCCACGCGGCGGCCGGCGAGGCCAGCGGGCAGGACGAGGTGGACCGGGCGCTCGCGGTGCTGCGGGCGCCGAGCCCGGCGGCGCTGCCGAAGGGCCTGAGCGCGCCCACCCTGGAGCGGGTCACGGTGACCCTGCGCGACCACACCAGCGGGCTCACCGCGACCGGCGTCGCCGAGGCGGTCGGCATCTCCCGCATCACGGCCCGCCGTTACCTGGAACACCTGGTCGACACGGGCCGGGCGGCCCGCAGCCCGCAGTACGGCACGGTGGGCCGCCCGGAACTGCAGTACCGGTGGGTGACGGGGCAGTGAGGTGAGCGCTCAGTCCGCCTCGGGCGCCGGACGCAAGGGCACGGCGTAGAGCACGATGTACAGGCCGAGTCCGCCCACCGCAAGGGCCTCCAGCAGCGACAGGGACACCAGCCCCGCCGACGCCCCGCCCGCAACCCAGTACACGACGAGTCCGCTGGCCGGCACCGCGCAGAACGCCAGCAGGTCCACCACCAGTTGCACGGCCTTGCGGGACAGGCGCCGGGCGTCCTGCCGGTGGGCCGTCTCCCAGCGGAAGACCTCCGTCGCCTCCGCGTCGGCCAGTTCGGCCAGCCGAGGCGCCAGTTCGTCGCGCACATAGGCACCGATCGCCGAGATCTTCTGGTCGTTGACCAGGTAGGTCCAGCCGAGGACCACGCACACCGGGGGCAGGGCCAGCAGCATGGCGGGCCGACCGGCCTGGGCGACAGCGGCGACGACCGCGGCCACCACGGTGAGGGTGACGTAGAGCAGATTGTCGCGGAAGCCGATCCGGCTCTTCTGCTCGTCCTTGACGGCCTGGTACTCGGTGAGCAGCAACTGGCCCACGCTGACGTCTCGTTCCGGCACTCGCGCCCCTTCCCCCGGCTACCTTAAGAGTGTGCCGCAGACACCGCCCACCGCATTGGTCCTGACCGCGCTCGCACTGGAGTACGCGGCGGTGCGCGCTCATGTGACGGGGCGCCGGGAGCGGGTGCACACGGGCGGGACGCGGGTGGAGGTGGGACGGCTGCCCGGTTGCTCCTGGCGGGTGGCGACCGCCGAACTGGGTGAGGGCGCGCGGACCGCCGCCGCGCTCACCGGTCCGCTCATCGACTGGCTGCGTCCGCGGGCGGTGCTGTTCGTCGGCGTCGCGGGTGCCCTCAAGGACGATGTGGCCCTCGGTGACGTGGTGGTGGGCACCAAGGTGTACGCCGTCCACGGCGGCAAGCAGACGCCCGAGGGCCTGCTGGTCCGCCCGGAGGGCTGGTTCGGCTCCAACGCGCTGGTGCAGGCGGCCCGTTCGGCCGTACGGGACATGCCGGGCGTACGCGTGCACTTCAAGCCGGTCGCCACCGGTGACGTGGTCCTGGCCGACGCCGGCTCCGATCTCGCCCGGCGGCTGCGGGAGCACTACAACGACGCCGCGGCGATCGAGATGGAGGGTTCGGGAGCGGTTCACGCGGCCCATCTGAGCGGGCAGGTCGACGCGTTGGTGATCCGCGGCATCAGCGACCGCGCCGACGCGGACAAGCAGCGGGCCGACGCCGCCGGTTCCCAGGAGCGGGCCGCGGCGCGGGCGGCGGCCGTCGCCGTGGCGCTCCTGCGCACCCACGCCCCGGAGGGCGACACCACCGCGGAGAGCGACACCCCCGCGGACGGCGACGCCCCCGCCGGCCCCGAGGCGGACGCCCAAGTCACCTACGGCGGCGACCACATCGACTTCCGGGGCGGCACCTTCCACGCACCCGTCGTCGGCAAGACGGTGCACACCGACCGCACCGGCCGCACCGACGACCGCCGCTGACACCCCCGGATCACCCGAGGGCACCGCTGCCAATCCGCCGCACATGCATTGACCTGACTAGACCACTCCTCCTACCGTCACGGAACCACCAGGCCACACCGCCGTGCGCCCGCAGGAGGTCATGCCCGTGCGCCCCACCGCCGCCCTCACCGCCCTCCTCGCCGCCGGCCTCGCCGCCACCGCGCTCACCGCGTGCGGCAGCGGGTCCGGCAGCAGTCCCGACACCGTGAAGATCAGCTTCAAGCAGTCGACGGACAACTCGATCAAGGTGATGGACACCTATCTCGCCGACATCAAGAAGCAGTTCGAGAAGAAGTACCCGGGCAAGAAGGTCGAGTTCGTGCCCGTCAAGGCCGCCGACTCGGAGTACTACACCAAGCTCCAGCAGATGCTCCGCTCCCCCAAGACCGCGCCCGACCTGGTCTACGAGGACACCTTCCTCATCAACTCGGACATCACCAGCGGGTACTTGAAGCCCCTCGACCCCTATCTCGACGCGTGGCCCGACTGGGACCAGTTCATCGACACCGCCAAGTCCGCGGCCCGGGGCGAGGACGGCAAGACGTACGGCGTCCCGGACGGCACCGACACCCGCGGACTCTGGTTCGACAAGGGCGTGTTCGAGAAGGCCGGGCTGCCCGCCGACTGGCAGCCGAAGACCTGGGACGACGTGCTCGACGCCGCCCGCACCATCAAGCGGAAGGTGCCCGGCGTCACCCCGCTCAACATCTACACGGGCAAGCCGGCCGGCGAGGCCGCCACCATGCAGTGCTTCGAGATGCTGCTGTACGGCACCGGCGACGGCGGCGCCGATCCGCTGTACGACACCGCGTCCAAGAAGTGGATCACCGCGGGGCAGGGCTTCGAGGACGCCCTCACGTTCGTGGAGACCGTCTTCGAGGAAAAGCTCGGCCCGGACGTGGCCGACGCCCTCGACCCCAACTTCGGCACCCGGGTGCGCGGCGAACTCCTCCCCCAGGGCAAGCTCGGCATCGACCTCGACGGCTCGTGGCTCCCGCAGGACTGGCTGCCGGGCAGCGGCCACGAGTGGCCCGAGTGGTCCAAACGGCTCGGACTGGCCGCCATGCCCACCCAGCACGGCCAGGCCCCCGGCAAGGTGAGCATGTCCGGCGGCTGGACCTGGGCGATCCCCGCCAAGGCGGGCAACCCCGACCTGGCCTTCGACTTCGTCAAGGTGATGCAGACGAAACCGAACGCGCAGAAGTGGTACATCGCCAACTCCGGCATCGCCGTGCGCAAGGACGTGGCGAGCGACCCCTCCTATGTCGCGGCGCAGCCCGGCATCAAGTTCTTCACCGACCTCGTCGCGAGCACGCACTACCGGCCCGCCTACCCGGCGTACCCGAAGGTCTCCACCGCCATCCAGGAGGCGATGGAGGGCGTGACGACGGGCGACACATCGGTCGACGCGGCGGCGAAGGCGTACGACGACGCGCTGAAGGCCGCGACCGACAACCGGGTCATCGAGAAGTGACCGGCGAGCGGCCATGACCACCGCACCGCACGCGGGTCCGGGCGTCGCGCCCGCCGCCCCGGACCCCACGCCCCTTGAACCGGCGCCGCGGCCGGCCCCCGGGTCGCTGCGCCGCGCGCTCACCCGGACGCTGCCCCTGACCCCCGCCCTGGTGGTCCTGCTGCTGTTCCTGGCGGGCCCCATCGCCTACTGCGCCTACATCGCCTTCACCGACCTCCAGTTGACCGGCCAGGCGCACGCGTCCTTCGTCGGGTTCGCCAACTTCCGCCGGGCGTTCAAGGACGAGCAGTTCCTGAACGCGGTGTGGCTGACGCTGGTGTTCACCGTCCTGTCGTCGCTGGTCGGCCAGAACACCCTGGGTCTGGCGCTCGCCGCGCTGATGCGGCGCGCCTCGCAACCGGTGCGCACGCTGACTGGCGCCGTGGTGATCACGGCGTGGGTGCTGCCGGAGGTCGTGGCGGCCTTCCTGCTGTACGCCTTCTTCCGCCGCGAGGGCACCCTGAACGCCGTCCTGGACTGGCTGCATCTGCCGTCCCAGAACTGGCTGTTCACGCTGCCCATCCTGGCGGTGTCGTTCGCGAACGTGTGGCGGGGCACCGCCTTCTCGATGTTGGTCTACTCGGCGGCGCTCGGCGAGATCCCCAAGGAGATCACGGAGGCGGCCGAGGTGGACGGCGCGAGCGGCTGGCGCCGCATGTGGCACATCACGCTGCCGATGATCCGCCGCTCCATCGGTACGAACCTGATGCTCAACACTTTGCAGACGCTGTCGGTGTTCGGGCTGATCTGGGTGATGACCCGGGGCGGGCCGGGCGACCGTAGCCAGACCCTGCCCCTGTTCATGTACGAACAGGCATTCCAGAACAGCATGATCGGCTACGGCACCGCGGTGGCGCTGCTGCTGCTCCTGGTCGGCTCCCTGTTCTCCGTCGTCTATCTGCGCCTGCTGCGGACGGAGGTCTGACGCCATGCCCCGTACTCTCGCGTCCCGCCGCACCCGTCACCGGCTGGCCGCCGACGCGGGCCTGCTGGTCGCGGCCGTCACCTTCGCGCTGCCGCTGCTGTGGGTGGTGCTGTCCTCCCTGGACCGGCACGCCGATCTCAGGGTGAAGGTCCCCGACGGGCTGACCCTGGACAACTTCGACGCCATTCTGAACGCGGACGTCACCTTCACTCCGCTGCTCAACAGCCTGATCCTGTGCGGCGGCGCGACCCTGCTGACGGTGGTGTGCGCGGCGCTCGCGGCCTATCCGCTGTCCCGGTTCCGCTCCCGGCTGAACCGTCCGTTCCTGCTGACGATCCTGTTCGCCACCAGCCTGCCCATCACCGCGATCATGGTCCCGGTCTACGCGCTGTTCGTCCAGGTGAACCTCATCGACACCCTGCAGGGCACGATCCTGTTCTTCGCGGCCTCTCAACTCCCGTTCGCCATCTGGCTGATGAAGAACTTCATGGACGGCGTGCCGAAGGAGCTGGAGGAGGCGGCGTGGACGGACGGCGCGTCCTCGCTGCAGTCACTCGTGCGGATCGTGCTGCCGCTGATGGGGCCGGGGGTCGCCGTGGTCACCGTCTTCTCGTTCGTGATGATGTGGGGCAACTTCTTCGTGCCGTTCATGCTGCTGCTCAGCCCGGACCAGATGCCCGCCTCGGTGAGCATCAACGAGTTCTTCGGCAACCGGGGCATGGTGGCGTACGGGCAGCTGGCCGCGTTCTCGGTGGTCTACTCGACGCCGGTGATCCTGCTGTACGTACTGGTCGCACGCCGCCTGGGAGGCGGTTTCGCCCTGGGCGGCGCGGTCAAGGGCTGACCCCGCCGCCCCGCGTGCCACACACGGAACCCCACCGTCCCAGGCCCGCAACGCGCCCCACACGGAACCCGCCCGCCATCCGCCCCGCACCATCGCCGCCACCACGACCCGCCCCCTCGCCGCACACCGTCGCCGCCCCGTCCACGCGGCGCCCGCCGTCAGCAGCCGCACTCCCGCGACGGCAATCCGGCACGCCCTTCGCCATCACCTTGGCAGCGGGCGTCGCCACGCTCGCGGGGGTCTGGATCGCCCTGCCGGCGGGCTCTTCACGCCGACGGCGGGCCGGATCGCACGCACACTGGAAGAGAACCGCGAACGCCCACGCCACTGGCCGCACCGGCAGCGCCCGAACGCTCAGAAGACCGACTCGGCCTCGTCCATGCGGTCCTTCGGGACCGTCTTCAGTTCGGTGACCGCCTCCGCGAGCGGCACCATCACGATGTCGGTGCCGCGCAGCGCGGTCATCCTGCCGAACTCGCCCCGGTGCGCGGCCTCCACCGCGTGCCAGCCGAAGCGGGTGGCGAGCACCCTGTCGTACGCGGTCGGCGTGCCACCGCGCTGGACATGGCCCAGGATGACCGGCTTGGCCTCCTTGCCGAGCCGCCGCTCCAGCTCGTACGCGAGGGCCGTGCCGATGCCCTGGAACCGCTCGTGCCCGTACTGGTCGATCTCGCCCTTGCCGTAGTCCATCGTGCCCTCGGCGGGGTGCGCGCCCTCGGCGACGCAGATGACGGCGAACTTCTTGCCGCGGTCGAACCGCTCCTCGACCATCTTGACCAGGTCACCCGGGTCGAACGGCCGCTCGGGCAGGCAGATGCCGTGGGCGCCGCCGGCCATGCCGGACTCCAGGGCGATCCAGCCGGCGTGCCGGCCCATGACCTCGACGACCATCACACGCTGGTGGGACTCCGCGGTGGTCTTGAGCCGGTCCATCGCGTCGGTGGCGACGCCGACCGCGGTGTCGAAGCCGAAGGTGCGGTCCGTGGAGGAGATGTCGTTGTCGATCGTCTTCGGGACGCCCACGACCGGCAGGCCCGCGTCGGAGAGCATCCGGGCCGCGGTCAGCGTGCCCTCGCCGCCGATGGGGATCAGCGCGTCGATCCCGAACTCGTCGACCATGTCGGTGGCCCGCTCGCACGCCTCGCGCAGCCGGTCGCGCTCCAGGCGCGAGGAGCCGAGGATGGTCCCGCCGAGGGAGAGGATGCCGCCGACCGCGTCGAGGTCGAGGGTGCGGTAGTGGCCGTCGAGCAGTCCCCGGTAGCCGTCCTCGAAGCCGATCACCTCGTCGCCGTAGTTCGTGACCGCCCGGTGCACGACCGACCGGATCACGGCGTTCAGGCCGGGGCAGTCGCCGCCTGCGGTGAGGACTCCGATGCGCATCCTGCTGTGTCTCCTGCTCGCTGTCGACGCGGGTGAGCCAGTCCGATTGTTTCATGTCCCGGAAGCGGACGCGGCACCCCGTCCTGACGGGCGCCTTATCCGCGGGCGACGGTATTGTCAAGGGGGTTCCGCTCACCCTGGTGGGCGTTTTTGTGCGAGACGAATGCGAGACGAAACGGAGAGCACGCGTGACCCGCAGTGTGTACGTCACCGGGATCGACCGCGGCGACGGCCGCCAGGTCGTCGAGTTGGGGGTCATGGAGCTCCTGACCCGGCAGGTCGACCGGGTGGGAGTGTTCCGTCCGCTCGTGCACCACCACCCCGACCGCCTCTTCGAACTGCTGCGGGCCCGCTACCGGCTCTCCCAGGACCCGGCGACCGTCTACGGCATGGACTACCACGAGGCGTCCACGCTCCAGGCCGAGCAGGGCACCGACGAACTGGTGTCCACGCTCGTCGACCGCTTCCACCTGGTGGCCCGCGACTACGACGTGGTCCTGGTGCTCGGCACCGACTTCGCCGACACCCAGCTCCCCGACGAACTCGCCCTCAACGCCAGGCTCGCCAACGAGTTCGGCGCCTCCGTGATCCCGGTGGTGGGCGGCCGCGGGCAGAGCACCGAGTCCGTGCTCGCCGAGACCCGCAACGCCTTCCGCGCCTACCAGGGCCTCGGCTGCGACGTGCCGGCGATGGTCGCCAACCGGGTGGCCCGGGACGACCGCGAGGAGCTGGCCGGTCAGCTCGCGGACCGGCTGCCGGTGCCCTGTTACGTGCTGCCGGACGACCCGGCCCTCGCGGCGCCGACCGTCGCGCAGATCGGCCAGGCCCTGGGCGCCGAGGTGCTGCTCGGCGACGACTCGGGGCTCGCCCGGGACGCGCTCGGCTTCGTCTTCGGCGGCGCCACGCTGCCCAACCTGCTGGCCGCGCTGACCCCGGGCTGTCTCGTGGTGACCCCGGGCGACCGCGCCGATCTGGTCGTCGGCTCGCTGGCCGCGCACAGCGCAGGCACCCCGCCGATAGCGGGCGTCCTGCTCACCCTGAACGAGCGCCCCAGCGAGGGGGTCCTCACCCTGGCCGCCCGTCTCGCCCCCGGCACCCCGGTGCTGTCCGTGGCCGGCAACAGCTTCCCCACCGCCGAGCGGCTGTTCTCCCTGGAGGGCAAGCTGAACGCGGCCACCCCGCGCAAGGCGGAGACCGCGCTCGGCCTGTTCGAGCGCTACGTGGACACCGGTGATCTGCTGGGCCGGGTCTCCGCGCCGAGCAGCGACCGCGTCACCCCGATGATGTTCGAGCACAAGCTGCTGGAGCAGGCCCGCGCCGGCCGGCGCCGGGTGGTCCTGCCGGAGGGCACCGAGGAGCGCGTACTGCGCGCCGCCGAGGTGCTGCTGCGCCGGGACGTGTGCGATCTGACCCTGCTCGGGCCGGTCGACCGGATCCGCAAGCAGGCCGCCGACCTCGGCATCGACCTCGGCGAGGCGCAGCTGATCGACCCGGCCGTCTCCGAACTGCGCGAGGCGTTCGCCGAGCGGTACGCCCGGCTGCGCGCCCACAAGGGCGTCACGGCGGAGCTGGCGCACGACGTCGTCGCGGACGTGAACTACTTCGGCACCCTGATGGTCGAGGAGGGCCTGGCGGACGGCATGGTCTCCGGTTCCGTGCACTCCACCGCGGCCACCATCCGGCCCGCGTTCGAGATCATCAAGACCCGCCCGGAGTCCTCGATCGTCTCGTCGGTGTTCTTCATGTGTCTCGCCGACAAGGTGCTGGTCTACGGTGACTGCGCGGTCAACCCGGACCCGGACGCCGCGCAGCTCGCCGACATCGCCGTCCAGTCGGCGGCCACCGCGCGGCAGTTCGGGGTGGAGCCGCGGATCGCGATGCTGTCGTACTCCACCGGCACCTCCGGTTCGGGCGCCGACGTGGACAAGGTGCGCGAGGCCACGAAGCTGGCCCGGGCGCGGCGGCCCGATCTGAAGATCGAGGGGCCGATCCAGTACGACGCCGCGGTGGAACCCACGGTCGCCGCGACCAAGCTGCCGGACTCGGAGGTGGCGGGGCAGGCCAGCGTGCTGATCTTCCCCGACCTGAACACCGGCAACAACACCTACAAGGCCGTGCAGCGCTCGGCCGGCGCGATCGCCGTCGGACCGGTGCTGCAGGGTCTGCGCAAGCCGGTCAACGACCTGTCACGGGGCGCGCTCGTGCAGGACATCGTCAACACCGTCGCCATCACGGCCGTCCAGGCCCAGAGCCCCGCGCCGGCCCCGCACGAGAAGGCAGCCGCCCAGTGACCTCCCGCCCGTCGCCCACCACGACGCCGTCCGGCCAACCGCTCCCGGCCGCCGGCGCGTCCCGCGTCCTCGTCCTGAACTCCGGCTCCTCTTCGCTGAAGTACCAGCTGCTGGACATGCGCGACGGCGGCCGGCTCGCCGTCGGTCTGGTGGAGCGGATCGGCGAGCAGACCTCCCGGCTCAGGCACACCTGCCGCACCACGGGTGAGACCCGTGAGCAGAACGGGCCGATCGCGGATCACGACGCCGCCCTGAAGGCCGTCGCGGGGGAGCTGTCCCGGGACGGCATCGGCCTCGACTCGCCGGAGCTGGCCGCGATCGGGCACCGCGTGGTGCACGGCGGCATGTTCTTCACGGAGCCCACCGTCATCGACGACTCCGTGCTCACCGAGATCGAGCGGCTGATCCCGGTCGCGCCGCTGCACAACCCGGCGAATCTGACCGGCATCCGCACGGCCCGGGCGCTGCGCCCGGACCTGCCGCAGGTCGCGGTCTTCGACACCGCGTTCCACACGACGATGCCGGAGTACGCGGCCCGCTACGCGATCGACACGAAGCTGGCGGACCGCTACCGGGTGCGGCGGTACGGCTTCCACGGCACCTCGCACGCGTATGTGTCCCGGGCGACCGCGCGGCTGCTCGGCAGGGCGCCGCGGGAGGTGAACGTGATCGTGCTGCACCTGGGCAACGGGGCGTCGGCCTCGGCGGTCCGCGGCGGCCGGTGCGTGGACACCTCGATGGGACTGACGCCCTTGGAGGGGCTGGTGATGGGAACCCGCTCCGGTGACCTGGATCCGGCCGTCATCTTCCATTTGCGGCGCGTTGGCGGAATGTCCATGGACGAGATCGACACTCTTCTCAACAAGAGGAGCGGTCTGTTCGGCCTGTGCGGCGACAATGACATGCGGGAGATTCAGCGCAGGATCGAGGAGGGCGACGCCGGGGCGCGGCTCGCCTTCGACATTTACGTACATCGGCTGAAGAAGTACATCGGCGCCTACTACGCGGTACTCGGCACGGTGGACGCGGTCGTCTTCACCGCCGGCGTCGGCGAGAACGCCGCCCCGGTGCGGGCGGCGGCGATCGAGGGCCTGGCGGGGCTGGGCCTCGGCGTCGACCCGGAGCTGAACGCCGCGCGGGGCGACGGGGCCCGGCTGATCTCGCCGCCGGGCGCGCGGGTCGCCGTGGCCGTGGTTCCGACGGACGAGGAATTGGAGATCGCCGAACAGACCTACGCACTGGTCGGAAAGGGCGTCTGAGGAATTCGACCGGCACTCGCCTGGCACTCGCCTGAGCGTGAACCCGCCCATTTGTGTCTTCCATCAGACGGAATATTCCGTAGCGAAACAAACCGATAGGATCGCCCCATGCGCCGTTCGAAAATCGTCTGTACTCTCGGCCCCGCGGTCGACTCCCACGAGATGCTCGTCGCCATGATCGAGGCGGGCATGAACGTGGCCCGGTTCAACTTCAGCCACGGCAGCCACGCCGAGCACCAGGCGCGGTACGACCGCGTCCGTGCCGCGTCCAAGGAGACCAACCGCGCCATCGGCGTGCTCGCCGACCTCCAGGGCCCGAAGATCCGCCTGGAGACCTTCGCCGAGGGTCCGGTGGAACTGGAGCGCGGCGACGAGTTCGTCATCACCACCGAGGACGTCCCCGGCGACAAGAGCATCTGCGGCACGACGTACAAGGGCCTGCCGGGCGACGTCTCGCGCGGCGACCAGATCCTGATCAACGACGGCAACGTCGAGTTGAAGGTCGTGGACGTCGAGGGGCCGCGGGTGCGGACGATCGTCATCGAGGGCGGCGTCGTCTCCGACCACAAGGGCATCAACCTGCCCGGCGCTGCCGTCAACGTGCCCGCGCTCAGCGACAAGGACATCGAGGACCTGCGGTTCGCGCTGCGCATGGGCTGCGACCTGGTCGCGCTGTCCTTCGTCCGGGACGCCCGGGACGTGGCCGACGTCCACAAGGTGATGGACGAGGAGGGCCGTCGCGTCCCGGTGATCGCCAAGGTGGAGAAGCCGCAGGCGGTCGAGAACATGGAGGACGTCGTGATGGCGTTCGACGGCGTGATGGTCGCCCGCGGCGACCTGGCCGTCGAATACCCGCTGGAGAAGGTCCCCATGGTGCAGAAGCGCCTGATCGAACTGTGCCGGCGCAACGCAAAGCCGGTGATCGTGGCGACCCAGATGATGGAGTCGATGATCACCAACTCCCGTCCGACCCGCGCCGAGGCGTCCGACGTGGCCAACGCGATCCTGGACGGCGCCGACGCGGTCATGCTGTCCGCCGAGTCGAGCGTGGGCGCCTATCCGGTCGAGACCGTCAAGACGATGTCGAAGATCGTCCGGGCGGCCGAGCAGGAACTGCTCTCCAAGGGTCTGCAACCGCTGGTGCCGGGCAAGAAGCCGCGCACGCAGGGCGGTTCGGTCGCCCGGGCGGCGTGCGAGATCGCGGACTTCCTCGGCGGCAAGGGCCTGATCGCCTTCACCAAGTCCGGTGACACCGCCCGCCGGCTGTGCCGCTACCGCGCCGTCCAGCCGATCATCGCCTTCACCACGGACGAGTCCACCCGCAACCAGCTGACGCTCAGCTGGGGCGTGGAATCGCATGTCGTGCCGTTCGTGAACAGCACCGACGAGATGGTCGACCTGGTCGACCAGGAGGTCACCAAGCTGGGCCGCTTCGACGCGGGCGACACCGTGATCATCACGGCCGGCTCACCCCCCGGCGTCACCGGCACCACCAACATGGTCCGCGTCCACCACTTGGGCGGCGGCGAAAGGGACTGAGCGCTCCGCTGGGGCGCCGCGCCATGCCGTCGGTCGTCCGCGGCACCGTCGTGGCTGGGCGGGCCCGCGCGGCGGAGCCGCATGTCGATACAGCCCCGCGCCCCTTCGGGGCGCAGTCGAACCGACGCGTACCCCGCACGCCACCGAGGGCGCCCCCTGCGAACAGGGGGCGCCCTCGGTGTTCCGCGGCTCCCGGGCGGGCTTGTGAGGGGTGTCAGTCTGTGGTGTACACGTGCATGCCCGGTATGTGCAGGGTGCCTCCGAACTGGGCAGCCTGGGTGACCTTCACGTGGGTGAAGTAGATCAGCGGGATGTTCAGCGGCGGTGGGCTGTCGGGGCTGAACGTCACGGGGATCAGGCCGAAGAGGTTGCCGGAGATGCTCTCCGTGTACATCACCGTGTCGCCCTCGCGGATCGTGGACGTCGAGCCGGCCGCGGCCTGCACGTGGTAGGTCTTGCCCGCCTGCTTGTCCTTGACCGTCTGGTGCAGATCACCGATGTCGGTGCCGCCGGAGATGACGTACTTCAGCACCTTCTTGGTGGTGCCGTTGGCGCACTTGACCTCGACGATGCCCTGGTAGTCGGCGCTCTTGAGCAGCAGCGAGCTGGCGTCCAGGTACCAGGGGTCGTCCGCCACCGGCACCGCGTTGTCGACGCCGCCGGTGTCGTCCGTGGCGACCGGGCAGTCGTCGGCGGACGCGGAGGCGGAGGCCGACGGACTGGGCGAGGAGGTGGCCGGCCCGGCCGCCTCGCGTACGGCGTCGGTGGTGTCCCCGGCCGCCTCGGACACCTTGTCGGTGGTGCCCTTGACGGTGTCCTCCACCGTCTTGGTGACCTTGCCCGCCGTGTCCTTGACGGTGTCGGCGGCGCTGCCGCCCGCGTCCTCGCCGGCTCCGGAGTCCTTGCCGCCGGAGTCCTTGCCCCCGCCGGAGTCCTTGCCGCCGGAGTCCGCCGTGGACGCCGACGCGGAGGGCGTGGGGCTCGCGCTCGCCGAGGAGCCGGAGCCCGAACCGCCGGTGAGGATGCCGGTGATCGCGTCGCCGATGGTGCCGAGCAGGTTCCCGCCGCCGGTGGACGCCGACGGGCTGGGCGTGGCCTTGTTGTCGGATGCGGCGGCCGACGCAGAGTCGGAGGCGTTAGAACCGCCCGCCGAGGACGCCGACTTGGACGCGGACGGGCTCGGCGCGGCCTTGTCGTCGGAACCTGAATCCGACGAAGAGGCGTTGCCCGAGGCGTCCTTGGCGCCACCGGCGCCGTCTGTCGCCGACGGCGTCGGCGTCGGCGTCGCCTGGTCCGCGGACTCGCTCGCGCTCGGCGAACCGGTGGGCGACGGCGAGGCCGAGGTGCCCTTGGAGTCGTCCAGCGCGGTGACACAGTCCTTGTACTCGTCGGCCGTCAGGCTCTTCGACGACGGCGGTGTGTCGTTGTTGTCGGCGAGGGCGAGCGTGGACGTGAACCCCATGCCCATGAGGACCGCCGTGGGCATCGCCACGGTGGCGATGGCCTTGCCCGCCGGCATGTGGAACCTGGTGAACAGCGGCTTCTTGGGTGCCGCGTGACGCGGCCCGGTTCTCACACGGGACGCGTCCACATGAGTCCCGTGGGTCACCTCGTCAGCCGGCACTGTGCCTCCCGTTCGCCCCGTTGCCCGGGCTCGTTCCTGACAGGTCGTTCGCCTCGTACCCCGGGCCCGTCGCACTGCCGGGCACGGCCTCCGGGGAGTCCCCCGCGCCCGCGCCGCCCGCCTCGGCCGGCTGCGCCGCAGGCGGTACGCCCGGCGCCCAGGCCACGGCCATCGCCCCGCCGATCAGCGCGAACAGGAAACCGATGATGAAGCCGCCGAAGTTGGACACGGGGATGGACACCAGCGCCAGCAGGATCGCGGCGACTCCCGCGAAGGTCCGCACGTGCTGCTGGAACCAGAGGCTGATACCGAGGACGACGAGCAGCACACCGATGATCAGGGACCCGGCTCCGGCGGTGGTTGCCATCGCCAGGGTCAGATGCCCGATCTGGAGATGCGCGTACGGGAAGTACATGATCGGAAAGCCGCCGAACAGGACGAACAAGCCCGCCCAGAACGGGCGGTTCCCTCGCCAGGCGCGGAACTGCAGCCTACGGCGATGGAACTGGCCGGTAACGGCAGGAGTCTCGGCGCTCATGGAAAACAGCTCCCTGGTACGGCATTGCTGTGATGGTGATGTGTGCCACGCGTGAAGACGCGGCCGAAGTGGGGACGGGCGGGGGCGCCATCGGCTCCCCCGCCCGTCAGTGAGTGCTCAGTAGCACTCGACTCCCTTGCCTTTACCCCTGTGCAGCGACATCTGCAGGCCGCTGAGCTTGAAGGTTCCGGCGGTGGTCGCCCACGCCGTCTGCCGTACGTTGGTCAGGTCCGCGGAGTCGGCCTGCTGGGCGAATCCGTACGGATTGGCCTGCTCCTTGCCGCCCTTCATGCCCGGGCCCTTGCCGCCCCTGCCGTCGGCGGCGTTGGTGTCGCCCGCGGCCACGCCGATGTCGATGTTGCTGAACGTGGCGTCGGCCTGGAGATCATCGATGTCGATGTACAGGTTCTGGGCCTTGACCTGACGGTCCTCGTTGGAGCTGTCACCCGCCTCCAGCCGCAGGGTGATGTCACCGAGCAGCGGAATGTTCGGGGTGACGACCGACTGGCACATCTTCTGGATCGTGGCGGTCTTGAACGACGAGACCGCGACGGCGTGAGCCGTCTTCTCACCAGAGAGGGTGTACCCCGAGTCGACCGCTCCGTACTGCGCGAAGCCCTCACCGTGGAGCGACTTCGCCGTCACCTTGAACGACTGGCCGGAGACGCTGAACGACGCCGCGAGGGCGCCCTGCGCGAGTGCGACGCCTATACAAGCCGTGGCGGCGACGCTGGGCACCATGACCACAGCGAACCGCTTCCATCTGGTCCCGCCACGCACCTGGGACTCCATATTTCCTCCTTCTCGGACGTACATCTCCTGGCCCGGACTCGCACCAGTCGGCGGCTCGGCCGGGCAGGGATGGGAGAAGTGCTACGTCCTCGGGAAGGAGAACGCCCGCGCCCGGGGACACGAACCGCGCCCGAAATCACCGGCGATCACCCCCGAGCGACAACCTCTGGTCGCGCCTGACACGCATCACGCACAACCTTGCCGGACAGGCTTCGCCGGCCTGGCGAAGACCCCCCTGTCCGAGAGCCGGCCCCACTGCCGCCGGCTCTGCTCGGTGGGGACCCAGATGGACCCGCGCGCCCGATTGGCTGTCGGGGTACGGGAATGGACCGAGCGTCGCCGATCGTGGTGCATTCTCGCCGCCCGCACAAGGGGGTTCGTTACTGGCTAGTAACGGCCGGATAACCGAAGCACGACCCAGCGGCCCCGGAGCGCGACGCTCGGTGGCATCGAAGGGCAGAACAAAGCCGCTGATCTCCGGGCGGAACCAGACAGATCAACGGCCTTGATTTACTGCCAGTAACAGCGGCCGCGATTACCAAGATTTGGTAAAGCGCGGCCGCCCTGACGTCTCGTCGGCAAATCTTTCACTCGGGCATCACATGCCCCTGCGTTTAGCGACTGGTCAGAACGGGGCCCCCGCCCCGCTCGGGGTCCCGCTCAGAACAGCGCCCGGGCGAGCGCCCTGCGCGCCCCGACGACCCGCGGGTCGTCGGCCCCGACCACCTCGAACAGCTCCAGCAGTCGGCGCCGCACGGCGTCCCGGTCGTCACCCGCCGTGCGCCGTACGGTCTCGATGAGCCGCCCGAAGGCGTCCTCGACATGCCCGCCGACCAGGTCCAGATCGGCCGCGGCGATCTGCGCCTGCGCGTCACCCGGCTTCTCGGCGGCCTCCTTGCGCACCTGCTGCGGATCGGCGCCCTGTACCCGCTGAAGCAACTCGGCCTGGGCGAGCCCCAGTTTCGCCTCGCTGTTGCCCGGGTCGTCGCTCAACACGTTCTGGTACGCGCGGATCGCCCCGCCGAGGTCGCCGGCGTCCAGCGCCTGCACGGCGGCCTCCAGCAGCGCGTCGTACGGGCCGGCCGGTGCGGGGGCCGCGGCGGCGTCGGCACCGGCCGGTTCGGCGTCCGGGTCGACGGTCAGACCGGTGAGCCCGAAGCGCTCCTCGGCGACCTGCACCAGCTGGTCGAGGGTCTGCCGGATCTGCTGTTCCCCGGCGGCCCCCTGGAAGAGGGGCAGCGCCTGCCCCGCGACGACGGCGAAGACGGCCGGGATCCCCTGGATCCCGAACTGCTGCATCAGCATCTGGTTCGCGTCGACATCGATCTTGGCGAGCAGGAAGCGCCCGTTGTACTCGACGGCCAGCCGCTCCAGGACCGGGCTCAGCTGCTTGCAGGGCTGACACCACTCGGCCCAGAAGTCGATGACGACCGGTACCTCGGCGGAGCGTTGCAGGACATCGCGTTCGAAGCCCGCCTCATCGACGTCGATGACGAGATCGGCCGGGGATACGGCCCCCGTTCCGCCCTGCCGGGCGGCTTCGGCGCGCGCCTGCTCCGCCTTGGCCTTGGCCTCCTGGGCCGCCTTCACCGCGGCGAGGTCGACGACGCCGCTCATGGACATGTTCCGTGGCTGCATGCGTCTATCCTCCCCCGTACCGGCGCCTGTGTGAAAAGCGGTGTGAAAGCGCGCCGGGTCCCCACCCGCGCACCAGGGCACACCTCGTGTGCGCGTTCGCCCGCGCACGTCCCGCACGGGCTTTCGCTACGACTCGTAGCGTAATGCCAAAGGGGGTCCGGGCGACACCGCACCCCGGTGATCTCCCTCACGGCCGCGCGGAATCGGCCGGTTATGGTCGGGGGATGCAGAGCCGCACCCCCGCCGCCCGCACGGGCCGTCCGCGCAGCGCCGCCGCGGACACCGCGATCCTGGCCGCGACCCGGCATGCGCTGGTCGAACTGGGCTGGTCGAAGCTCACGCTGTCGGACGTGGCGACGCGGGCCGGGGTCGCCAAGACGACGCT
The DNA here is from genome assembly GCF_057537855.1 of Streptomyces diversicolor. NCBI lineage: Bacteria > Bacillati > Actinomycetota > Actinomycetes > Kitasatosporales > Streptomycetaceae > Streptomyces > Streptomyces diversicolor. Next base: position 74,716 of record NZ_BAAJXA010000032.1, on the reverse strand, counting down.
CTACCGGCGCTGGGCGGGCAAGAACGAACTCGTCGTGGACGCGGTGGCGGAACTCTTCGACGAACTGGAGCTGCCCGACCGGGGCAGCCTCGCCGCCGACATCGAGGGCGTCGTCCTCCAGTTCGCGGCGATCCTGGCCCGCCCCGAGGCGCGCAGCGGCCTGATGGCGGTGCTGGCGGAGTCGACCCGGGACGAGGCGCTGCGCGAGCGCATCCGCGCCTCGATCGTCGACCGGCAGAAACGGCTGGTGCTCCAGGGCCGGGCCCGGGCACAGGGACGCGGCGAGCTGCCCCCGCAGCCGGATCCCGCGGAGGCCGCCCGCACGGTGGACCTGATCTTCGACGTGGTCGCGGGCGCGGTCGTGCACCGCACCCTGGTCAGCGCGGAACCCGCCGATCCCGACTGGGTACGCGGCTTCACCCGCGTCCTGCTGCACGGCCTCGCGGCCGCCGAGACGCCCCGGCCGCAGCCGCCTCCCCGGGCGGCCGCGACTCCCTAGAACCCGGCCGGTTCCGTGTAGACCCCCCACTCGTCGCGCAGCGCTCCGCAGATCTCGCCGAGGGTCGCCTCCGCGCGCACCGCGTCCAGCATCGGTTCGATCATGTTGGACCCGGACCGTGCGGCACCGATCATGGCGTCCAGCGCCGAGCGCACCGCCGTCTCGTCCCGGGCGGCCCTGCGGGCGCCGAGCAGCCGGACCTGCTCCCGCTCCACCTCATGGCTGACCCGCAGGATCTCCAGGTCCCCGGTGACCGAGCCGGTGTGGACGTTGACGCCCACGACCTTCTTGTCGCCCTTCTCCAGGGACTGCTGGTAGCGGAACGCGGACTCCGCGATCTCCCCGGTGAACCAGCCGTCCTCGATCCCGCGCAGGATCCCGGAGGTGACCGGACCGATCGGGTGGCGCCCGTCGGGGTGCGCCCGAAGGCCCCGCTCCTTGATCCGGTCGAAGATCTTCTCCGCGTCCGCCTCGATCCGGTCCGTCAGCTGCTCCACGTACCACGAACCGCCCAGCGGGTCGGCCACGTTGGCGACGCCGGTCTCCTCCATGAGCACCTGCTGGGTGCGCAGGGCGATCTCGGCGGCCTGCTCGCTCGGCAGCGCCAGCGTCTCGTCCAGGGCGTTGGTGTGCAGCGAGTTGGTCCCGCCGAGCACGGCGGCCAGCGCCTCCACGGCCGTGCGCACCACGTTGTTGTAGGGCTGCTGGGCGGTCAGCGACACCCCGGCGGTCTGCGTGTGGAACCGCAGCCACTGCGCCTTCTCGCTCTTGGCCCCGTACACGTCGCGCAGCCACCTGGCCCAGATCCGGCGCGCCGCACGGAACTTGGCGATCTCCTCGAAGAAGTCGACGTGCGCGTCGAAGAAGAAGGACAGGCCGGGCGCGAACACGTCCACGTCGAGCCCGCGCGACAGCCCCAGCTCGACGTACCCGAACCCGTCCGCCAGCGTGTACGCCAGCTCCTGGGCGGCCGTCGCCCCGGCCTCGCGGATGTGGTAGCCGGAGACGGACAGCGGCTTGTAGGCGGGGACGCCGGCCGCGCAGTACTCCATCAGGTCGCCGATCAGCCGCAGATGGGGCTCCGGCTGGAACAGCCACTCCTTCTGCGCGATGTACTCCTTGAAGATGTCGGTCTGCAGCGTGCCGTTGAGGACGCCCGTGTCCAGGCCCTGCCGCTCGGCCGCGACCAGGTACATGCAGAAGACGGGGACGGCGGGTCCGCTGATCGTCATCGAGGTCGTGACGTCGCCGAGCGGGATGTCCTTGAACAGGACCTCCATGTCGGCGGCCGAGTCGATGGCCACCCCGCAGTGGCCGACCTCGCCCAGCGAACGCGGGTCGTCGGAGTCGCGCCCCATCAGCGTGGGCATGTCGAAGGCGACCGAGAGCCCGCCGCCGCCCGCGGCGAGGATCATCTTGTAGCGCTCGTTGGTCTGCTCCGCGTTGCCGAACCCGGCGAACTGGCGGATCGTCCAGGTGCGCCCCCGGTAGCCGGTCGGGTACAGACCGCGGGTGAAGGGATACTCCCCCGGCCAGCCGATCCGCTCGAATCCCTCGTACGTGTCGCCGGGTCGCGGCCCGTACACCGGCTCCACGGGATCGCCGGAGAGCGTGGTGAAGTCAGCGTCGCGCTTGCGCGCGGCGTCATAGCGGGCCTGCCAGCGGCTGCGGCCCTCCTCGATGGCATGAGCGTCCATACCCTCGAATTTACTAGGACGTCCAAGTAAATGTCGATGGCAGACCGCCGCGCGTCGCCCGCACGGCGGTGTGACCTACGCCTTGGCGGCGGCGGGGGCCGGGTCGGCGACCTTGGCCTCCAGCTGGTGGCTGATCTTCCGCTCGACGAAGAAGGCGGCCGTCGGGATCGTCCCCGCGAGCAGCACCCACAGCTGTCGCCCGACCGGCCACTTCGCCTTGGAGCCCAGGTCGAAGGCGACGACGAGGTAGACGACGTACAGCCAGCCGTGCGCGATCGCGATCACCCGGGTGAAGTCCGCGGCGCCGTCGATGCTCAGGAGGTACTTCGCGATCATGCCGAGACACAGCAGGACCAGGAGCACACCCGTGACATAGGCCATGACGCGGTAGCGGGTCAGCACGCTTGGTTTCATGGATACGAGCGTAACGACCCGTTCCGGGCGGCCTTGCCCCGGGTCACTCCTCGAAATCCTGCGCGGCGACGCGCAGTGGACGCAGCATCGCGAAGATCTCCGCGCACTCCTCCGCGTCGTACACGCCGAGCCCGAAGTCCATGGCCATCAGGTCACGGGTGGCGGCCTCGACGACCTCCCGGCCCTTGTCGGTGATCACGGCGAGCGTGCCGCGCCCGTCGTTCGGATTGGGCCGCTTGTCCACGAGACCCGACCGCACCAGCCGGTCGACGGTGTTCGTCACCGACGTGGGGTGCACCATCAACCGCTCGCCGATCTTCGACATCGGCAGCTCCCCCGCCTTGGAGAAGGTGAGCAGCACCAGCGCCTCGTAGCGCGCGAACGTCAGCCCGTACGGCTTCACCACCGCGTCGACCTCGCCGAGCAGGATCTGGTGCGCCCGCATGATCGAGGTGATCGCGGACATCGACGGCACGTTCCCCCACCGCTGCTTCCACAGGTCGTCGGCGCGAGCGATGGGATCGAAGGGGAGGCTGAGTGGCTTCGGCACGCCCTTGACCTTACCGGCCGGTCATATGCCGGTCAGCCCCGTCCCGGCTTTCGGTCGCCCGATACGCCGCCGCCAGCGCGCAGCAGCACACGACCCCCAGCGCACCGGCCCCGGCGACGGTCGCCCGCACCCCGAACGCCTCGGCCGCCACGCCCGCCAGCGCCATGCCCACGCCCTGGACGGTCATCAGCCCCGCGCTCAGCACGGTCATGGCCCGTCCGCGCAGCTCCTCGGGGACCGCCCGGACGAACCGCTGGTCGAGGCCGAGCGTGTACGCGGACCCGGCGCCCGCGAGCAGCAGGAGCAGCAGCGAAACCGCGAGCCCGGGGCGCAGGACGTAGCCGAGGTAGGGCAGCAGGGTGAGGCAGACCAGCGGCAGCGCGATCCGCTCCCGGACGGCCGGACGAAGCCGGGCGCCGGCGTACAGCTCGCCGAGGACCGTGCCGACCGGCAGCGCGCACATCAGCAGGCCGAGCCCGGCGGACCCGACACCGAGCGCGTCCGCGTACGGGGCGGCCAGCGCCTCCGGGACGACGCAGAACATCGCGGGCACCCAGAACAGCAGCAGCTGGAGGCGTATCCGCGGGTCGGCGAGGAGCGGCCGGGCGCCGCCCGCAAGGCCGCCGGGCACGGCGCCGGTGTCCCGGGCCCGGGCCGGCCGCCTGCGGGTGCCGAGGCGCAGCAGCGCGGCCGAGCCGAGGAAGGTGCTCACGGTGATCAGCAGCGCGTGCCGGGGCGCGACCACGGCGAGCAGCAGCCCGCCGAGCCCGTACCCGACGAGCAGGGCGCTCTGCGCCACGATCCGCAGCAGCGAGCGGCCCAGCACGAACAGATCACCGCCGCCGAGGACGTCGGCGAGGGTCGCCATGCGGGTACCGGCGAACACCGGCGCGACGACGGCGACGCAGCAGCGCAGCGCGAGCAGGGCGCCGATGCCGGTCCCGGGCACCACCATGAGCGCGACGCACCCGGCGCACACCAGGTCGCACACCACCAGCACCCGGCGGGCCGGGAAGCGGTCGGCGACCCCGGCGAGCAGGGTGCCGCCGAGCACGTACGGCAGGAAGCCGAGCGCGAAGGTCAGCGCGCTCAGCAGGGGCGAGCCGGTGAGGTCGTAGACGAGCACGGACAGCGCGATCTCGCTGACGATCACGCCCAGCATGGACAGCGTGTGGGCGGCGAAGACGGCCCGGAACTCGGGCACGGCGAAGACCCGGGCGTACCCGGTGGCCGGCGGCGCCGGCACCTGCTGATCTGATGTCACGCACGGCAGCGTGCACGCGCGCGTGCCGTCGGCGTAAAGATTCGGTGTGTGCCGAATCCGGCCGGGGCCGCCCGGCCGCACGCCGTCGCGCCCGGGAGGTCCGTCATGCCGTCGCTGCTGCACTTCGAGGAGATCGACTTCCTGCGCTGCCGGTTCGCGCTGTCCCCGCTGTGGGAGACGCAGCAGGCGGTGCGCACGCTCAAGCACGCGGACCGGCGCGGCTACCACGCGCCCTGGCTGCGCCGCATCCGCACGGCCGCGGCGGGCCTCGACCTGGCCCCGCTGTGGCTGCTGATGCCGCGCCGCGGTCACTCGCCCGACTGGCTCGGCCCGGCCCCGATCGGCCCGACGACCACCTTCGAGGAGGAGATCGCGGCCGTGCGCGCGGCCGATCCTGCGACGGCCCGCGAGGACACCGCCCGGTCGCTCCGGGCGACCCGGGGTGCGCTGCGGTCGCCGTACGGCCGGGCCTGGCTGGCCGACCCGGAGCGGATGCTGCGCGAGCTCGCGGACCTCCTGGAGGAGGCGTGGCGGGTGCTCGTCGCGCCGGACTGGCCGCGGCTGCGCACGCTGCTTGAGGCGGACATCGCCTTCCACTCCCGCCGGTTCGCGCAGGTCGGTCTCGGCGGGCTGCTGCCGGAGATCAGCGAGCGGTGCAGCTGGCAGGGCGGGACGCTGGTCGTGGCGTCGCACGACCGGCACGAGCGGCGGCTGGGCGGGCAGGGTCTGGTGCTGATGCCGAGCGTGTTCGTCTGGCCGGACGTCATCAGCTCCTTCGACCCGCCCTGGCAGCCCGCCCTGGTCTACCCGGCCCGCGGCATCGGCGGCCTGTGGTCGCGCTCCGCCGGCCCTGCCCCGGAACGGTTGGTACGGCTGCTGGGGCGGGGGCGCGCGGCGGTGCTCGGCGCGCTCGACGAACCCGCGACCACCACCGCGCTGGCCCGCCGGCTGTCACTGGCGCCCTCCTCCGTGTCCGCGCATCTGACGGCGCTGCGCGACAGCGGCCTGCTGACGGCCCGCCGCTACGGCCACGAGGTCCTGTACGAACGCACTCCCCTCGGCATAGCCCTGGCGACAAGCGAACCCATCTGAACCAGGCCCAGTGAAGCGCCCCGAAGGGGCGCGGGGAACGGCGCGACCAGCCACGACGATGCCGCAGACGGCCGACGGCATATCGCGGCATTCCCAGCGGAGCGCTCAGTGGCGCAGGTGGTGGCGGATCGCTCTGTGGGCCATGGGGCCGAGTTCGTCCAGGGCGGCCACCAGGGCGCCGAGTTGTTCCAGTGCGTCCAGGGCCGCCTGGGCGCCCCGCTCGTCCACGCCCTCGTACAGCTCGATCCCGACGAAGGCCGCGGCCACCGCGCGGGCGAGCCCCGCCGGGTCGGTGAACTCGGCGAACGGGGTGGCCGTGAGGACCCGGGTGAGGACCCGCTCGATCTCGGTGATCCACAGGTCGAGGCCGGCCGCCGTGGCCGGGCCGAGGGACGCGTGGGTCTGGGCGCCGGCCAGCAACTGGCCGAGCAGCGCGACCTGCCCGCCGGCCCGCTCCTGTTCGTGGATCTCGCGGCCGACGGCCAGCAGTTCGCCGAGCGAGCTGACGGCGGCGAGCCGGGCGCGGTACCGGGAGACCGCCTGTTCCGCGCCGTAGCGGCAGGCGGCGGCGAGGAGTTCGTCCACCGAGCCGAAGTGGTAGAAGACGAGCGCCTGGTTGACCCCGGCCGCCGCCGCGACCGTACGGGCCGACGTCTTCGCGATGCCCTGCTCGGTGAGCGTGCGCAGCGCGCCCTCCAGCAGCTTGGTCTTCGTCTCCGTGGCCCTCGTCTCCGTGGCCCTCGGCTCCGCGGTCATGACGGGTTCGCCAGGGAGCACAGCAGGTGCGGGGCACGCGCGCGTGCGGGCGCGGTGCGCAGGCAGCGCCGGGCGGCCGGGGTGCCGGGCAGCGGCGCCTTGAACAGGGCGAGGGCCATGGCGACGAGGAGGAGCAGCGGGCACAGGAACGCCACAGCGGGGGCGAGTGAGCCGAAGCGCGGGACGAGGGAGCCGGCGCCGAGGCCGGCGCAGCCCGCGGTGAGCACCAGCGCCCGTACCAGCAGTTCGGCCAGCCAGTTCAGCAGCGCGCGCTCCGGTGTGATCCCGCGCTCCAGCCACAGCCGCAGCCGGTCGAAGGACCATGCGGTCGCCCAGCCCATCAGCGGGCGCAGCAGCAGCCGGTCGGCGAGCGCGCCGAGGGCGCCGCCGCGGGGGCGGTAGTCGTAGCCGGTGAGGAAGCGGACGCCGTCGCCGTCGGGTACGTAGCGGAAGTAGCCGCCGCCGGCGGCGATCGGGGTGAGCGGGTGCGGGGAGGCGAAGCGCAGCGCGGAGGCGCGGGTGCCGTCGGGGCGCTCCTTCTCACCGGCCGAGATCCCGGTGCCGGACACCCTGAGGAAGGGCAGCACGCGGGTGGCGTACCGAAAGCGGCGCGGCTCGCCCTCCGGGCCCGGCAGGCGGGTGATCTCGGTGAACCTGAGGTCCCAGCGCGGACGCTGGACGGGGTCCTGTGTGCGGTCCCAGAGCGCGTCGAGATCGGCACGCACGCGTGCCTCCACGTAGAGCTCCACGGTGCATTCCCCCAAGCCGACCGGCAGTTGAGCGACCGCTCAACCACCCGGCAGGCAACGTACACCCGTTTGAGCGACCGCTCAAACCCCTGAACGGGCGGTCCCACGGCGGGACATGGGAGAACCCCGGCCCTGGGACCTTCGGGGCCGGGGTTCGGCACGGCGGGCGGTGCGCGGGGGCTCAGCCCGCCAGATGGCGCTCGACGGTCTCCACCTTGGAGGTGAGGCCGTCGGTGACGCCTGGCCGGATGTCGGCCTTGAGCACCAGGGAGACGCGCGGGGCGCGCTCCTCCACGGCGGCGACGGCGCGCTTGACGACGTCCATGACCTCGTCCCACTCCCCCTCGACGGAGGTGAACATGGCGTCGGTGCGGTGCGGCAGGCCCGACGCGCGGACCACGCGGACGGCGTCGGCGACGTACTCCCCCACGTCCTCGCCGACGCCCAGGGGCGTCACGGAGAAGGCGACGATCATGCGTTGACGACCCCTTCCCGGCGGGCGCGGGCGGCGATGACCGCGTCCTCGGCCTCCCGGCGCAGCTTGCGCTCGGCGAAGAAGCCGCCGGTGGGCAGGACCGAGAGGACGAAGTAGAGGGCCGCGGTCTTCAGGCCCCACTTGGCGCGGTTCCAGGCGTCGGCCCAGAAGATCACGTACAGGACGAACAGCACACCGTGGATGCCGCCCATCACGGGCACCGCGTTGAAGTCCGTGGTCCGCTTCAGCACGGAGCAGACGAGCAGGACGAGGAAGGAAACGGCCTCCGGGGCGGAGACCAGGCGGAGGCGTCGCAGGGCGCTGGCGGTCTTGATGTCCACGGGTCACCTTCGGTGGGAGCGGGGCGGCAGTTCGTCTGGCGCCGGTTTGTGAACGCGAGCACAAACTCTCGCCCATTGTGGCAAACCGCCGAGGGCCACTCGGGAGGACCCCCTCCCCTCGGCACGGCGGGCCCGCTACCGTCGCCGGGTGGCGATGTTTCGACTTCAAGGCAGCAGAGTGCTCGCCGTCGAGATGACCGGGGACGCCGTGAAGGCGAAGAACGGCTCGATGGTCGCGTACGACGGGCAGATGAGCTTCAAGAAGCTGACCGGTGGCGGTGAGGGGCTGCGCGGCATGGTGACCCGCCGGCTCACCGGTGAGCAGATGACCGTGATGGAGGTGAAGGGGCACGGCACGTGCTGGTTCGCGGACCGCGCCTCGGAAATCAACCTCGTCGACCTCCAGGGGGACAAGCTGTACGTGGAGTCGAGCAATCTGCTCGCGACCGACGCCGGGCTGCGCACCGGGACGACGTTCACCGGACTGCGCGGCGCCTCGCAGGGCAACGGGCTGTTCACGACCACCGTCGAGGGCCGCGGGCAGGCCGCGATCATGTCGGACGGGCCGGCCGTCGTGCTGCGGGTCAGCCGGCAGTACCCGCTGACCGTCGATCCCGGCGCCTACATCGCCCATCAGGGCGAGGTACGCCAGTCCTTCCAGGCCGGTGTGACCTTCCGCACGTTCCTCGGTGAGGGCGGGGGCGAGGCGTTCCAGATCCGGTTCGAGGGCGAGGGGCTGGTGTACGTGCAGCCGAGCGAGCGGAACACCATCGCGGGGGATGTGTGACATGGCGTTGCGGGAGGTCAATTCGAAGATGGTGGAGGCCACGGTGGTCCCCGGCACCCGGCTGTTCAGCCAGCGCGGCGCCATGCTCGCCTACCGGGGCGACGTCTCCTTCACCCCCAACATCCAGGGCGGGCAGGGCGGTGTGCTGTCGATGATCGGCCGCCGGGTCACCGGTGAGGCCACCCCGCTGATGACCGTCGAGGGCAGCGGCACCGTCTTCTTCGGGCACGGCGGCCACCATGTGCAGGTGATCAGCCTCTCCGGCGACACCCTGTACGTGGAGGCGGACCGGCTCCTCGCCTTCGAGGGCACGCTCCAGCAGGGGACGATGTTCATGGGCTCGCAGGGCGGGGTCATGGGGATGGTGCGCGGGCAGGTCACCGGGCAGGGGCTGTTCACCACCACGCTCAAGGGACACGGGGCGGTCGCCGTGATGGCGCACGGCGGGGTGTTCGAGCTGCCGATCACACCGCGGCGTCCGGTGCACGTCGACCCGCAGGCGTACGTCGCCCACCACGGTGACGTCCGCAACAAGCTGTCCACCGCGCTCGGCTGGCGCGACATGGTGGGGCGTGGCTCCGGCGAGGCGTTCCAGCTGGAGCTGAGCGGGAGCGGCACGGTGTACGTCCAGGCGTCGGAGGAGAAGCTGTGAGCAGGTACGCAGGTCCGGGCGCCGGGCCCGTGGTGTACGACCCGATGACCCTGCCCGCCGACGACAACGTGAACAGCTACACCTTCTGCGTGGAGCTGAACGGCGGGCAGTGGTTCCTGCAGAAGGGGAAGATGATCGCCTACTACGGGGCGATCGAGTTCAACGGGATCGGGCACGGGCGGCTCGACCGTCTCGTGCGTACGTCCTTCCATTCGCCTCTGCACGCGAGCGACTGGGTGGTGGCGGAGGGCTCGGGCAAGATGCTCCTCGCCGACCGGGCCTTCGATGTGAACTCGTACGACCTGGACGAGGGCAATCTGACCATTCGCTCGGGCAACCTGCTCGCATTTCAGCCAAGTCTTGCGCTCAAACAGTCGATCGTGCCGGGTTTTCTCACCCTCATCGGAACCGGGAAGTTCGTGGCCGCGTCCAACGGCCCCGTGGTGTTCATGGAACCCCCGATCCGGGTCGACCCGCAGGCGCTGGTCGGATGGGCCGACTGCCCCTCCCCGTGCCACCACTACGACCATGGGTATCTGACCGGCGTTCTGGGCGGTCTACGTGGGATGACGGGCCTCGGCGGGGTCTCCGGGGAAGAGCACCAGTTCGAGTTCGTGGGGGCCGGCACGGTGCTGCTCCAGTCGACCGAGAAGCTGATGGAGGAGCAGGCGACGGGGGCCGTTCCGGGTGAGCCCGGGGTGCCCGGCGGCGGGATGTCGGGAGGTCACGGAGCGGGCCAGGGCGGACCGCGTCTTCCCGGACAGCTGGGAGATCTCCAGCGTCGCTTCGGGCTGTGAGCGGTAGTCTGCGGAGTGTGACGTCGAACGCGTGCGCACGGTCACACCACCCTCGCTAGTTCACCTTTCAACTTCTTAGGTAGACTTCATTCATGGAGACCGAGACGGCCACGCGCTGGCTGACCGAAGCGGAGCAGTGCGCCTGGCGCACCCACCTGGAGGTCAACAGGCTGTTGACGTACCAGCTCGAAAAGGATCTGCAGCCGTTCGGACTGACGATGAACGATTACGAGATCCTGGTGAATCTGTCCGAGTCGGAGGACGTACGGATGCGGATGAGCGACCTCGCGTCCGCCACCCTCCAGTCCAAGAGCCGCCTCTCGCACCAGATCACGCGCATGGAGAACGCGAACCTGGTGCGGCGCGAGAACTGCGAGTCCGACCGCCGGGGGCTGTACGCGGTGCTGACCGAGCACGGCATGGAGACCATGCGGAAGGTCGCGCCGCATCATGTGGCGTCCGTACGCAGGCACTTCATCGACCTGCTGGCCCCGGAGGCCCTGACGGAACTGGAAAAGGCCCTGAAGCCGATCGCACAACACCTGAGAAGCCAACGAGCCCGCCCCTGACCGGCAGGCCGCCGCACCGCCGCACCGGCTCACAGCAAGCCCGACAGACGCCCCGAACGGCAACCGACCGCAGCGCGGCGGGGCCAACGGAGCACCGCCCGGCGCCCCCACCGCCCACGGTGGCGCCCCCAAGCCCCACAGGACCCGCTACGCCGAGAGGTTGCGGCTGTGCTGAGCCGCCCGGCCACCGGGCAAGGCCCCCCACGCCGCACCACGGCGGGCGCACCCCGCACAGGGCCGCGGCTCGTCACACCAGCGGACCATCACTGACAGCCCCACCGATGGCCCGGGCCGTCCGCCCCGCAGCACACCACAGCGAGCCCACCGCGGCCGATACCCGCCGGTCCACCATGCCCCGCAGCAGCACACCGCGCGCGGCCCCGACCCCGGCACCGGCGGCCATCGTACGAGCGGACCACTACGGGCAGTTCCACGGCGCTCGCGAGCCCGCCGACCCGGACCGCGGCCGGCGCCGTCGGTCCCGCCCTGCGTGACGGCGTCAGCCGGTGGTGTCAGGGAGGCCACGGCAGCCCGTCAGGAGCGCCCGAAGCCCCCGGGCCCGTTACCCCGCCCGGTCCGACGCCCCGCACGCGCGCCCGACGCCGGTCCGGACGCCCTCCGCCCCCGCCCGGCAGCGCGGACCTCACCCGGCCCCGAGCGCCCCCGGGGCCTCAGCGCAACGTCCCGCTCAGCTCCACGACAGGGGTCCTCCGTCCTCGGCGTCTTCGCCCCTGGGCGCCCCCTGCCCGCGCCCCATCCAGCCCGTCGGTCCGGCGCCCGTAGGCGCGGTCGGGGTGCGGGGCGGTGGTGCTACCGGTCGTGCCGGTCGTGTGCCGTTTGGGTCAGGGCCGCCAGGAGTCGGTCGGCGGCGCTGTAGGGGTCCAGGTCACCGGAGGTGACTCGTTCCGCGAGGGTGCTCAGGTGGCGGTCGCCGTGCAGGTCGCCGATGCGTTCCCGCAGGGCCGTGACCGCGATCGTCTCCACCTCGCGGGCCGCGCGGGCCAGCCGGCGCTCCGCCAGCACCCCCCGCTCCTCCATCCACGCGCGGTGCTTCTCCAGCGCCTCCACGACCTCGTCGACGCCCTCCGCGCGGGACGCGACCGTCTTCACGATGGGCGGCCGCCAGTCGCCGGGCCCGCGCGCCTCGCCCAGGCCGAGCATGTGGTTCAGCTCGCGGGCGGTCGCGTCGGCGCCGTCCCGGTCGGCCTTGTTGACGACGTACACGTCGCCGATCTCCAGGATGCCCGCCTTGGCCGCCTGGATGCCGTCGCCCATCCCCGGGGCCAGCAGGACGACGGACGTGTCGGCCTGGGAGGCGATCTCCACCTCCGACTGGCCGACCCCGACCGTCTCGACGAGGATCACGTCGCAGCCCGCCGCGTCCAGCACGCGGATCGCCTGCGGCGCGGCCCAGGCGAGCCCGCCCAGATGCCCGCGGGTCGCCATGGAGCGGATGTAGACGCCGGGGTCGGAGGCATGCTCCGACATCCGCACCCGGTCGCCGAGCAGGGCCCCGCCGGAGAAGGGCGACGAGGGGTCGACGGCCAGGACACCGACCCGCCGGCCCTGCTTGCGGTACGCCGTCACCAGCGCCGAGGCCGACGTCGACTTGCCGACGCCCGGAGAGCCGGTGAGCCCGACGACGTACGCGCCGCCGGTCAGCGGCGCGAGCGCCGCCATCACCTCCCTCAGCTGCGGGGACGCCCCCTCCACCAGGGAGATCAGCCGGGCCACGGCCCGCGGCCGGCCGTCCCTGGCCTGGGCCACCAGAGAGGAGACGTCCTGCATCACTGCTCCGTTCGCTCGCTACGACGTGCTCGGCATGCCCGCGGCGCTCCACCGCACGGGCCCCGTCATGCCTTCGGTACCCGCACGATCAGCGCGTCACCCTGGCCGCCGCCCCCGCACAGCGCCGCCGCGCCGGTCCCGCCGCCGCGTCGCTTCAGCTCCAGCGCCAGATGCAGCACGAGCCGCGCACCGGACATACCGATCGGGTGACCCAGCGCAATGGCACCGCCGTTGACGTTCACCTTTTCGGTGGATACTCCAAGATCCTTCATTGACTGCACCGCGACGGCCGCGAACGCCTCGTTGATCTCGATCAGATCGAGGTCGGCGACCTCCAGGCCCTCCTTCTTCAGGGCGTGCCGGATCGCGTTCGACGGCTGCGACTGGAGGCTGTTGTCCGGACCCGCCACATTCCCGTGCGCGCCGATCTCCGCGATCCACTCCAGGCCCAGCTCCCGCGCCTTGGCCTTGCTCATCACCACGACGGCCGCGGCGCCGTCCGAGATCTGCGAGGAGCTGCCCGCGGTGATGGTGCCGTCCTTGGCGAACGCCGGGCGCAGCCGGGCCAGCGACTCCACGGTGGTGTCGCCGCGGATGCCCTCGTCCTGGCTGAACAGCACCGGGTCGCCCTTGCGCTGCGGGATCTCCACCGGGGTGATCTCGGCTTCGAAGACGCCGTTCTTGCGGGCCGCCGCGGCGCGCTGGTGGGAGAGGGCGGCGATCTCGTCCTGCTCCTGGCGGCCGATGCCCAGGCGGGTGTTGTGCTTCTCGGTGGACTCGCCCATGGGGACGTTCTCCCACGGGTCGGTCAGGCCGTCGTACGCCATCGCGTCGAGCAGTTCGACCGCGCCGTACTTGTAGCCCTCGCGGGACTTCGGGAGCAGGTGGGGGGCGTTGGTCATGGACTCCTGGCCGCCGGCCACCACGATGTCGAACTCACCCGCGCGGATCAGCTGGTCGGCGAGGGCGATGGCGTCGAGCCCGGACAGGCACACCTTGTTGACGGTGAGCGCCGGCACGCTCATCGGGATGCCGGCCTTGACCGCTGCCTGGCGGGCCGGGATCTGACCGGCGCCGGCCTGGAGCACCTGGCCCATGATCACGTACTGCACCTGGTCGCCGCCGATCCCCGCACGGTCGAGGGCGGCCTTGATCGCGAAGCCGCCGAGGTCGGCTCCCGAGAAGGACTTGAGCGAGCCGAGCAACCGCCCCATCGGCGTACGGGCACCCGCCACGATGACGGAGGTCGTGCTGTTCGTTGCTGACATGAGGTGCGATCCCCTTCCAGCTGCGCAGAAGCTGAGGAGTGAACGAGGGTTTACTTCGAATGTACTGAGGGGTAGTCGCGGCCGTCATCGGCCTTTCGGTGTGATCGCGCGCACGTTGCGTAACCACCTCCGGAGCGCTGCACTGAACTCATGCTGACGCGAATCGACCACATCGGGATCGCCTGCCACGACCTCGACGCGACCGTCGAGTTCTACCGGGCGACCTACGGCTTCGAGGTCTTCCACACCGAGATCAACGAGGAGCAGGGCGTACGCGAGGCCATGCTCAAGATCAACGATACGTCCGACGGCGGCGCTTCGTACCTCCAGCTCCTGGAACCGGTCCGGGAGGACTCCACGGTCGCGAAGTGGCTGGCGAAGAACGGCGAGGGCGTCCACCACATCGCCTTCGGCACGCCGGACGTGGACGGGGACGCCGCCGGCATCCGCGGCAAGGGCGTACGCGTCCTGTACGACGAGCCCCGGCGCGGCTCCATGGGGTCCCGGATCACCTTCCTGCATCCGAAGGACTGCCATGGCGTCCTCACAGAACTGGTCACTTCGGCGCCTGTTGAGTCACCTGAGCACTGACCCGCGTACATAGGGGCCGGTAGGGTTGGGGGCGGTCGCCCTCGAAGGCCGGGCGGCGGCCGCATGCCGGGGTCCGGGTTTCGGGGGACGAGCATCGGGGCAGCAGCCCGTGCTCCGCCGTTGATCTGACACCATTCCCCGGGGGCCCCGTTCGGCGGACGGACGGTGCTCGTTCGGAGAAACTTGCGACCAGGGGACGGATGGGACCGCGCAGTGCGGGGCTACGAGAGCCAGGAGCGAGAGCCGGCGGCTGACGTCGACCACCTCTCTCGGTTCGAGGCCGAGATGAAGCGGCTGAAGACCGAGCGGGAAAAGGCGATCCAGCACGCCGAGGACCTCGGCTACCAGGTCGAGGTGCTGCGCGCCAAGCTGCACGAGGCGCGGCGCACCATCATGTCCCGGCCGGCGTTCGACGGCGGTGACCTCGGCTACCAGGCCGAGCAGTTGCTGCGCAACGCCCAGGTGCAGGCCGACCAGCTGCGCCAGGACGCCGAGCGGGAGCTGAGCCAGGCCCGGGCCCAGACCCAGCGCATCCTCCAGGAGCACGCCGAGCAGGCCGCCCGGCTCCAGGCGGAGCTGCACCAGGAGGCGGTCGCCCGGCGCCAGCAGCTGGACCAGGAGCTGGCCGAGCGCCGGCAGACCGTCGAATCGCACGTCAACGAGAACGTGGCGTGGGCGGAGCAGCTGCGCGCCCGTTCCGAGGCGCAGGCCCGCCGCCTGCTCGACGAGTCCCGCGCCGAGGCGGAGCAGGCCATGGCCGCGGCCCGCGCCGAGGCCGAGCGGCTGACCGCCCAGGCCCGCCAGCGGCTCCAGGCCGAGGCCGAGGCCGCGCGCGCGGAGGCGGACCAGCTGCTGCGCCGGGCCCGCACCGACGCCGAGCGGCTGCTGAACGCCGCGTCCACGCAGGCCCAGGAGGCCACCGACCACGCCGAGCAGCTGCGCTCCGCCACCGCCTCCGAGTCGGACGCGGCGCGCCGGCAGGCGAGCGAGCTGAGCCGGGCCGCCGAGCAGCGCATGGCGGAGGCCGAGACCTCGCTGCGCGAGGCGCGCAGCGAGGCGGAGAAGCTGCTCGCCGAGGCGAAGGAGGCAGCCGCCAAGGCCCTCGCCGGCGCGGAGGCGACCAACGAGCAGCGCACGCGCACGGCCAAGGAGCAGGTCGCGCGGCTGGTCAGCGAGGCCACGAAGGACGCGGAGCACGCCCGGGCCGAGGCCGAGCAGATCGTCGCGGACGCCCGCGCCGAGGCCGAGAAGATCGTCGCCGAGGCCGGCGAGAAGGCCCGTACCGTCACCGCCGAGGAGGCGGCCTCCCAGCTGTCGAAGGCGGCGAAGACCGCCGAGGACGTCCTCGACAAGGCCGCCGAGGAGGCCAAGCGGACCACCAAGGCCGCGGCCGAGGAGGCCGAGCGGATCCGCACCGAGGCGGAGAGCGAGGCGGACCGGCTGCGCGCCGAGGCGCACGACATCGCCGAGCAGCTGAAGGGCGCGGCGAAGGACGACACCAAGGAGTACCGGGCCAAGACGGTCGAGCTCCAGGAGGAGGCGCGCCGGCTGCGCGGCGAGGCCGAGCAGCTGCGGGCCGACGCGGTCGCCGAGGGCGAGAGCATCCGCGCCGAGGCGCGGCGCGAGGCGGTCCAGCAGATCGAGGAGGCGGCCAGGTCCGCCGAGGAGCTGCTGGCCAAGGCCAAGGCGGACGCGGACGAGCTGCGCCAGACGGCCACGACGGACAGCGAGAAGGTCCGTACGGAGGCCATCGAGCGGGCGACGACACTGCGCCGGCAGGCCGAGGAGACCCTGGAGCGCACCCGCAAGGAGGCCGAGCGGCACCGCGCGGAGGCCGCCGAGCGGGCCGAGGCGGTCACGGCGGACGCCGAGCGGGCCGCGCGCGAGCTGCGCGAGGAGACCGAGCGGGCCGTCGAGGCGCGGCGCGAGGAGGCGGCCGAGGAGCTGACCCGGCTGCACACGGAGGCCGAGGAACGGCTCGCCGCCGCCGAGCAGGCGCTGGACGACGCCCGTGAGGAGGCGGCCCGGCTGCGCCGCGAGGCCGCCGAGGAGACGGAGCGGCTGCGCACGGAGGCCGCCGAGCGGATCCGCACGCTCCAGCAGCAGGCGGAGGCGGAGGCGGAGCGGCTGCGCACCGAGGCCGCCGCGGACGCCTCCGCGTCCCGAGCGGAGGGCGAGGCCGTCGCGGTGCGGCTGCGCTCGGAGGCCGCGGCCGAGGCCGAACGGCTCAAGGCGGAGGCGCAGGACACCGCCGACCGGGTACGGGCCGAGGCGCAGGCCGCCGCCGAGCGGCTGGGCGCGGAGGCGTCGGAGACGCTGGCCGCCGCGCAGGAGGAGGCCGCCCGGCGCCGCCGTGAGGCCGATGAGCTCCTCGGCGCCGCCCGCCAGGAGGCCGACCAGGAGCGGGAGCGGGCCCGCGAGCAGAGCGAGGAGCTGCTGGCGTCGGCCCGCAAGCGGGTCGAGGACGCGCAGGCCGAGGCGGTCCGGCTGGTCGAGGAGGCCGACCGGCGCGCCACCGAGATGGTCTCCGCGGCCGAGCAGCACGCCCAGCAGGTCCGGGACTCCGTCGCGGGGCTGCACGAGCAGGCGCAGGAGGAGATCACCGGCCTGCGCTCGGCGGCCGAGCACGCGGCGGAGCGGACACGGCGGGAGGCCGAGGAGGAGGCGGACCGGGTACGCGCCGACGCCTACGCCGAGCGGGAGCGGGCCGGCGAGGACGCGAGCCGGATGCGGCAGGCGGCCCAGGAGGAGTCGGAGGCGGCCCGGACGCTCGCCGAGCGGACGACGACGGAGGCGATCGCCGAGGCGGAGCGGCTGCGCACGGAGGCGTCGGCGCACGCCCAGCGGGTGCGCACCGAGGCGTCGGACACCATCGCCGAGGCCGAGCAGGCCGCCGCGCGCACCCGTGCGGAGGCCCGCGAGGACGCCAACCGCATCCGGTCGGACGCGGCGACGCAGGCGGACACGCTGATCACCGAGGCGCGCAGCGAGGCCGAGCGGCTTCAGGCGGAGACCGTCGCCGAGGCCGACCGGCTGCGCGCGGACACGGCCGCGGAGGCCGAGCGGGTGCGGGCCGAGTCCGTCGCCAGGGCGGAGAAGCTGATCGCGGACGCGAGCGGGGACGCGGAGCGGCTGCGCGCCGAGGCCGCCGAGACCGTCGGCTCCGCGCAGCAGCACGCCGAGCGGATCCGCTCCGAGTCCGAGCGGGTCAGGGCGCGGGCGGAGGCGGAGGCCGAGCGGCTGGTGTCCACGGCGCGCGAGGAGGCCGACCGGACGCTGGACGAGGCCCGCAAGGACGCCAACAAGCGGCGGTCCGAGGCGGCCGAGCAGGTCGACACGCTCATCACGGAGACCACGGCGGAGGCCGACAAGCTGCTCACCGAGGCGCAGCAGCAGGCCCACAAGACCACCGCGGACGCCGAGGCGCAGGCCGACACGATGGTGGGCGCGGCCCGTCAGGAGGCCGACCGGCTGGTGTCGGAGGCGACGGTCGAGGGCAACTCGATGGTGGAGAAGGCCCGTACGGACGCGGACGAGCTGCTGGTCGGCGCCCGCCGGGACGCCACCGCGATCCGGGAGCGCGCGGAGGAGCTGCGCGTGCGTCTGACCAACGAGATCGAAGAGCTGCACGAGCGGGCCCGCCGCGAGGCCGCCGAGACGATGAAGTCGACCGGTGACCGCTGCGACGCGCTCATCAAGGCCGCCGAGGAGCAGCTGGCCAAGGCGCAGGCGAAGGCCAAGGAGATCGTCTCGGAGGCCAACTCCGAGGCGGGCAAGGTCCGTATCGCCGCCGTCAAGAAGGCCGAGGGGCTGCTCAAGGAGGCCGAGCAGAAGAAGGCCACGCTCGTCAAGGAGGCCGAGGAGCTGAAGGCCGAGGCGATCCGCGAGGCCCGGCGCACGGTCGAGGAGGGCAAGCGCGAACTTGAGATCCTGGTGCGCCGCCGCGAGGACATCAATGCGGAGATCTCCCGTGTCCAGGACGTCCTGGAGGCGTTGGAGTCCTTCGAGGCCCCGTCGTCCGGCAAGGACTCAGGGGTCAAGGCGGGCGCCACGGTCGGCGCTCCCCGATCGGGTGGCAAGTCGTCAGAAGGCTAGCGGGCCAGGAGCGTTCCGGTATGTTGTGGGCTCTTTGCCCAGGTCTTTGGCAAGCCGTCTGCCGGTTCGCCACTCAAAAGGGGTGTCATTCTCCAGATCAAACACGCATCCGCTCGATGACACACCGCTTCGGCCCCTAGGATTCCCCCTATCACCTCACCGGTCTCTTTCGACAGGAACCCCATGAGCGACACTTCCCCCTACGGCTTCGAGCTTGTGCGGCGTGGGTACGACCGCGCTCAGGTGGACGAACGGATCTCCAAACTCGTCTCCGACCGTGACAGCGCGCTCGCCCGCATCACCGCTCTGGAAAAGCGCATCGAGGAACTTCACCTCGAAACGCAGAACGCCCAGGCACAGGTCAGCGACGCCGAGCCGTCGTACGCAGGTCTCGGCGCGCGGGTCGAGAAGATCCTCCGCCTCGCCGAGGAAGAGGCCAAGGATCTGCGCGAGGAGGCCCGCCGGGCGGCCGAGCAGCACCGCGAGCTGGCCGAGTCGGCGGCCCAGCAGGTGCGCAACGACGCGGAGTCGTTCGCGGCCGAGCGCAAGGCCAAGGCCGAGGACGAGGGCGTCCGGATCGTCGAGAAGGCCAAGAGTGACGCCTCGCAGCTGCGTGCCGACGCGCAGAAGGACGCGCAGTCCAAGCGCGAGGAGGCGGACGCCCTCTTCGAGGAGACCCGTGCGAAGGCCGCGCAGGCCGCCGCCGACTTCGAGACGAACCTGGCCAAGCGCCGCGAGCAGTCCGAGCGGGACCTGGCGTCGCGTCAGCAGAAGGCCGAGAAGCGCCTCGCCGAGATCGAGCACCGGGCGGAGCAGCTGCGCCTGGAGGCCGAGAAGCTGCGCACGGACGCCGAGCGCCGCGCCCGCCAGACGGTGGAGACGGCCCAGCGCCAGGCCGAGGACATCGTGGCCGACGCCAACGCCAAGGCCGACCGCATCCGCTCGGAATCCGAGCGCGAGCTGGCGGCGCTCACCAACCGCCGCGACAGCATCAACGCCCAGCTGACGAACGTCCGCGAGATGCTGGCCACGCTCACGGGCGCCGCGGTGGCCGCGGCCGGCTCCCCCACCGAGGACGAGCCGATCTCCCGCGGTGTGCCGGCCCAGCAGTCCCGGTAACGCACGGCATACACCGGCTGAACAACGCGAAGCCCTCTGTCACTGCGGTGGCGGAGGGCTTCGTCCCGTCTTAGCGTGTCCGCATGATCGAGCTGGAGGGGTTGACCAAACGGTACGGCGACAAGGCCGCGGTGCAGGACCTCACCTTCACCGTGCGGCCGGGGATCGTCACGGGTTTCCTCGGGCCCAACGGCGCCGGCAAGTCCACGACGATGCGGATGATCCTGGGGCTCGACCACCCCACCGCGGGCGACGTCAGGATCGACGGCAAGCACTACGACCAGCTGAAGGATCCGCTGACGTACATAGGGGCGCTGCTGGACGCGAAGGCCCTGCACGGCGGGCGGAGCGCCTACCACCATCTGCTGTGTCTGGCGCAGAGCAACGGGATCCCCACGCGCCGGGTGACCGAGGTGCTGGACACGGTGGGGCTCACGGCGGTGGCCCGGAAGAAGGCCAAGGGGTTCTCGCTCGGCATGGGGCAGCGGCTCGGGATCGCGGGCGCGCTGCTCGGCGATCCGCGGATCCTGATGTTCGACGAGCCGGTCAACGGGCTCGACCCCGAGGGCATCCACTGGATCCGGAACCTGATGAAGTCCCTGGCCGCGCAGGGCCGGACGGTGTTCGTCTCCAGTCATCTGATGAGCGAGATGGCGCTGACGGCCGATCACCTCGTGGTCATCGGACAGGGGCGGCTGCTCGCCGACACCTCCATGGCGGGTTTCATCCAGGAGAACTCGCGCTCCTACGTCCGGATCCGCACCCCGCAGCGCGAACGGCTGCTGGACGTGCTGCACGAGGCAGGGATCGCGGTCGTGCAGGCCGGTGGCGGGGCGCTGGAGGTGGAGGGCGGCAAGGCCGAGCGGATCGGCGAGCTGGCCGCCCGGCACGGGGTCGTGCTGCACGAGCTGAGCCCGCAGCAGGCCTCCCTTGAGGAGGCGTTCATGCAGTTGACGGCGGAGTCGGTGGAGTACCACGCGCACTCCGACGCCACCCCGGTCCCGCGGGACTGGGGTGCCGACTGGAAGGGAGCCTGAGCCATGACGACCGCACAGGTCATCCGGTCCGAGTGGACGAAGATCCGGTCCGTGGCGTCGACGGTGTGGACGCTGTCCCTCGCCGTGGTCGTCACGCTCGCTCTCGGCATGCTGATCTCCGCGCTGTCGCGCAGCCAGTTCGACGACATGTCCGCCCGGGACCGGCTGTCGTTCGACCCGACCTATGTGAGCTTCGCCGGCATGAGCCTCGGTCAGCTCGCGATGATCGTGTTCGGGGTGCTGGTGGTGTCGAACGAGTACAGCACCGGGATGATCCGGGTCTCGCTGGCCGCGGTGCCGCGGCGCGGCACGTTCCTGTTCAGCAAGATCGCGGTGGCCGCCGGTCTTGCGCTCGTGGTGGGCCTGGCGACCAGCTTCGCCGCGTTCTTCCTCGGCCAGGCGATGCTCGGCTCCCACCGGACGCAGCTCGGCGAACCCGGAGTGCTGCGGGCCGTGATCGGCGGCGGGCTCTACATGACCCTGATCGCGGTGTTCTCGATGGGTGTCACCGCGATGCTGCGCTCGCCGATGCTGTCGCTCGGCATCCTGATGCCGTTCTTCTTCCTGATCTCGAACATCCTCGGCAGCGTCAACGCGACGAAGAAGGTCGGCCGGTTCCTGCCCGACCAGGCCGGCAGCCGGATCATGCAGGTGGTCCCCGGGGTCGACGACGACACCCCGTACGGGCCCTGGGGCGGTCTCGGCATCATGGTGCTGTGGGTGCTCGCGGCCGTGATCGGCGGTTACGTCCTGCTGAAGCGGCGGGACGCCTAGTGACCGGTGTCCTTTACCGGGCCATGGGCGGAACCGTCAGCGCCCGGATAAGCTCCTAACTCTTACGGGGGCGTGTGCCCCGCTGTCCTGAAGTGTTCGAGGCATACCTTCCGATGAGGACCGGAGCATGATCGAGGCTGTCGGCCTGACCAAGCGCTACGGCGACAAGACCGCCGTCCACAATCTTTCCTTCCAGGTGCGGCCGGGAGCCGTCACCGGCTTCCTCGGGCCGAACGGCTCGGGCAAGTCGACGACCATGCGGATGATCCTGGGTCTGGACAACCCCACCGCGGGCTCGGTGACGATCGGCGGCTACCCCTACCGCAAGCTGCCCAACGCCGCCCGTCAGGTGGGCGCGCTGCTCGACGCGAAGGCGGTGCACGGCGGCCGGCACGCCCGCAACCATCTGCTGAGCCTGGCCCAGCTGTCCGGTATCCCGGCCCGCCGCGTGGACGAGGTGCTCGGTGTCGTCGGCCTCCAGGACGTGGCCAGAAGGCGCTCCAAGGGCTTCTCGCTCGGCATGGGGCAGCGGCTCGGCATCGCGGGGGCGCTGCTCGGCGACCCGCAGGTGCTGCTGTTCGACGAGCCGGTCAACGGGCTCGACCCCGAGGGCATCCTGTGGGTGCGCAATCTGATGAAGGCGCTCGCCGCGGAGGGGCGGACGGTGTTCGTCTCCAGCCACCTCATGAGCGAGATGGCGCTGACCGCCGACCATCTGATCGTCATCGGGCGGGGGCAGTTGCTCGCCGACATGAGTGTGACGGACTTCATCTCGGCCAACTCGGCCGACTTCGCGCGTGTGCGGACCCCGGACACCGAACCGCAGCTGCGCGAGAAGCTGACCTCCGCGCTCACCGAGGCGGGCGGGCACGTGCTGCCGGAGCAGGACGGCGCGCTGCGCGTGACGGGGCTGCCGCTGCCCCGCATCAGCGAGCTGGCGCACGAGGCCGATGTGCGGCTGTGGGAGCTGTCGCCGCACCAGGCGTCGCTGGAGGAGGCGTACATGCGGATGACGCAGGGCGCCGTGGACTACCGCTCCACCATCGACCAGAAGGCCGGGCTGCAGCAGCCGCTGCCGCCGGGCGCGCAGCCGCCGATGCCGGTGCCGGGCCAGGGCCAGCCGGGCTGGTACGCCCCGCCGCCGCCCCAGCAGGGCGGTCAGCCGTTCGCGGTGCCGCCGGGGCAGCCGGCGCCGGGCGGTGCGCCCGCGGGGCCCTACGGCGGGCAGCAGGCGGGGGCGTACGGCGCCCCGGCGGGCGCGCCGAACCCGTACGGCGCCCCGGCCGCGGTGGCGCCCGGCACGGGGCAGCCCAACCCGTACGCCCAGCCGGCCCCGCAGCCGCCCCAGGCGCCGCCCGCCGCGGGCGCACCGGCCCAGCCGGCCGGCACGCCCGCCCCGGCGGCCGGGGCGCCCGCCCAGCCCGCGGCGCCGGCCGCCGAGCCGGTGCAGTCCGCGGCGCCCGCCGCCGCTCCCGTCTCCGCCGACCCGACCAAGCCCGAGGACGCCCGATGAGCACCCACCAGCCCCCGATGCCCCAGGCGCCGCAGGCGGCCATGGACGCGACCGACTGGCGGCCGGCCCCGGGCGGTTCGTTCCCCGGCTACACCTCGCCGATCCCGGTGGTGCGCACCCATCTCGGACACGCGGTCGCCTCCGAGTGGACGAAGATCAAGTCGGTGCGTTCGACGATGTGGACGCTCGGTGTGTTCGTCCTTCTCGTGATCGGCGTCGGCCTGCTGGCCGGGGCGCTGGTCAGCAGCATGTCCTCGAACATGTCCGGCGAGAACCCGCTGGCGCTCGGCTTCTTCGGGCTGCTGCTCGGCAGCATGTGCATCATCACGCTGGGCGTGCTGACCACCGCGTCGGAGTACGGCACCGGCATGATCCGTACGACGACGACGGCCTGCCCCTCGCGGGTGCGGGTGCTGACGGCGAAGGCGCTCGTGTTCTTCGTCGTCGCCTTCGTCGTCACGCTGGTGGCCACGTCCGTCGTCGCCCTGGCGCAGACGTCCATGCTGGACGGCGTCCCCGGCGCCCGGACCCCGTCCGGCGGGGAGTGGCTGAAGGGCACGGTGGGCGTCAGCCTGTACATCGCGCTGCTCGGGCTGCTCTCGCTGCTCGTCGGCTCGATGATCCGGCACTCGGCGGGCGCGATCACCATCATGATCGGCGCCCTGCTCGCGCCGCTGGTGATCGCCCTGTTCATGTTCTCGTCGTCGCTGGACAAGGTGCGCGAGGCGCTGTTCGAGTACTCGATCCCGAACCAGCTGAGCGTCTTCTACGCCAACTCGCTGAGCAATTCGGGCCCCTCGGGCTGGGACCCGCTGTGGATCGCCCTGGGCGTGACGGCGGTCGCGTTCGGCGCGGCCTGCCTGCTCCTGGAGAAGCGCGACGTCTGACCCCGCTCGCCGCCGCCCGGCACGGATCGTCGTACGCCCTGCCACGACCTCCGGCCGGGAGGCACCCCGGCCCCGCGCCTCGGGCGGAGCACGCGCGTGGGCGACGGGGCCCAGGCGCTCCGCTGGACATGCCGCGCTGTGCCGTCGGTCGTCTACGGCGCCGTCGTGGCTGGTCGCTCCCGCACGTTCTCGGCTTCGCTCGAAGAGGCGGGACCCCCAGCGCGGCTAAGCCGCGTATCAAAACGGCCCCGCGCCCCTTCCGGGCGCTGTCGTACCGCGGCGGACCTCGCTGGACCTGCTTAGAACCGCGGTGCGTTACGGGACCGCTGCGCCCGAGTGGTGCGGCGGTCCTTCGCGTTCCAGCAGGCCTTGTGCCAGTGGCGGCGGTCGTCGACGCCCGCGTGCTCCGGCCAGGCCACCACGTGCGGCAGGCCGGAGGGGATGACCTGGTCGCAGCCGGGGCAGCGGTAGGTCTTGCCCTCGGCGCTGGCCCCGGCGACATGGCGCACGCTCCAGTCCTCGCCCTGCCACTGCTCCGTGGACTGCCAGCCGCCGTAGCGGCCGGCGCGGTCGTCCTCGGCGCTCCGGCCGGAGGAGGTCGCGCCCTTGGGGTCCTTGGGCCGGTTGCGACGCGGGGACACGGGACACCTCACGGGGCTATACAAGATGCAGGGGCTGTGTCCAGCCTACGCGGCCCGCACGGGGGTACGCGAAGGGTTGCCAAAGCACACAAGTCGCCCACCACAGCCCTGCATTCTGCAGACAATCGGCAAATCCCGTCGCCAGGCCGTGTCCTCGGCACGTGTCAGCGGGTTATGCCGGGTGGGGGAGCTCCGCGTCGGAGCCAGGAAAGCAGGAAACACAATGCAGGTTGGAAGTTTTGTGCTGGCCGCCCAGTTCCCTGGGCAGGGCCAGGGGGAGGCGCTGCACCGGGCCGTTCGCTCGACGCAGGTCGCCGAGGAAGCGGGGCTCGACGCGGTCTGGCTGGCCGAGCACCACTTCGTGCCGTACGGCACCTGCCCGTCCGCGATCACCCTGGCGGCGCTGCTGCTGGGCCGCACCAGCCGCCTCCGGGTCGGCACGGCGGTCAGCGTGCTGCCCACGGTCCATCCGGTCGCGCTCGGCGAACAGGCCGCGCTGCTGCACGTGACGAGCGGCGGGCGCTTCACGCTGGGCGTCGGCCGCGGCGGCCCCTGGGTGGACCTGGAGGTGTTCGGCTCGGGGCTCGCCGCGTACGAGCACGGCTTCCCGGAGTCACTCGATCTGCTGGTGCGCTGGCTGCGCGAACCGGCGGTCGCGGCCTCGGGCGAGCGGTTCGCCTTCCGTGAGGTCCCGGTCGTGCCGCGCCCCGCGGAGGCGCTGACGGACGCGCCCGGCCCCGAGGTCGTGGTGGCCTGCACCTCCCCGGCGAGCGTACGGCTGGCGGCCGAGCGCGGGCTGTCGATGCTGCTGGGGATGCACGTCGGGGACGAGGAGAAGGCCGACATGGTCGCCCTGTGGCGGCGGCACGCGCGCGCGGCGGGGCGGTCCGCCGACGAGATCGCCGGTGCCGCCCATGTGTCGGCGGGTGTCTGCCAGATCGCCGACCGGCGCACCGAGGCGGTGGAGACGCTGCTGAAGGCGATGCCCGGTTGGCTGAAACAGGGGCTGGAAGCACATGTGACGGTGGACGGCCGGGTGCGCGCGATGCGCGATCCCCTCGCCTACACCGAACTGCTCTGCGGGCTGCACCCGGTGGGCTCCCCTCAGCTGTGCGCGGACCGGCTCGCGGCGACGGCGGAACGGACGGGCATCTCCCGCTTCGCCCTGCTCGTCGAGGGCTCGGGCGACCTCGCGACGACCGAGGAGAACGTACGGCGGCTGGGCACCGAGGTACTGCCGCGACTGCGCTGACGCGCCGCGCACCCCGTGCCGCGCGCACTCCGCGGGGAGCGGGGAGCCCGCCGAGCGGGGAGCTTGCCGCCCCAGTACTGATGGCACCTCCCGCGGACGGGGCGGCAAGCAGGCGGCTCACACCGTCAGCAGTCCCGGAGTTCGGGCGACTGGTTGAGCAACTGGCTGCGCACCGAGGTGAAACGGGCCAACGTCTCGTCGACCGCGGCGTCCAGCGGGAACACCGCCACCCGATGGCAGTTCTGGAAGGCCAGCCGCACACCGAAGTGCCGCTGCAGCGCGCCGCGTATCGCGTCACTCGCGAGCGCACGCAGCAGCTGACCGCGTGCCTGCTCGTCCGGCGGGGGCGTCTGGTTGTCGGCGAACTCTCCGCCGTCCACCTTCAGCTGGGCCACCAGGGAGCTGATCATCTCCCATGCGTAGGGCAGGGAGGTCCGGACGCAGTCGACGAAATCGGCTTCGTCGACCTCGCCTCGCTCGGCCTGTTCCAGTAGGGCCGGTGAGACGTCGAGCGACATGGGTTCTCCTCTCGCACCCCTGCTGTGCGGGGGTTGCCGGACAGGTCAGGGAGTTCGCGATGACGGACACGCTGAGTACACATGCAGCGACCTCCCGTTCACTACCGTAGGCAACGGTCGGTGACGGCACCAGCAGAATGCGTACATGGGCCGATCGTATTGAGCACACAATCGGCCAGGGATGAACAACTCTTTACACGGCAAGCGGGACGACCCGCCCCGGAGGCGGCCGGCGGGGGCGAGGCGGGGCCGGCGGGCGGATCGCGGGCATCGGGGCGCGTCGAGTAGCGTTGCCGACCATGCGTCTCGTCATTGCCCGGTGCTCCGTCGACTACGCCGGACGGCTCACCGCCCACCTTCCCTCCGCTCCCCGTCTGATCCTGGTCAAGGCGGACGGCAGCGTCTCGATCCACGCGGACGACCGGGCCTACAAGCCCCTCAACTGGATGTCTCCGCCCTGCACGCTCAAGGAGGAGACGGGGGACTCCGACGGCTCCGCGGGCGTCTGGACCGTCATCAACAAGGCGGGCGAGAAGCTGATCATCACGATGGAGGAGGTGCTGCACGACTCCTCGCACGAACTCGGCGTGGACCCCGGCCTGATCAAGGACGGCGTGGAGGCACACCTCCAGGAACTGCTCGCCGACCGCATCGAGACGCTCGGCGAGGGCTACACGCTGATCCGCCGCGAGTACATGACCGCCATCGGGCCGGTCGACATCCTGTGCCGGGACGCGGCGGGACAGACCGTCGCCGTCGAGATCAAGCGGCGCGGCGAGATCGACGGCGTGGAGCAACTAACGCGCTATCTGGAGCTGTTGAACCGCGATCCGCATCTCGCCCCGGTCCGTGGCATCTTCGCCGCCCAGGAGATCAAGCCCCAGGCCCGGGTCCTCGCCACCGACCGCGGCATCGGCTGCCAGGTGCTGGACTACGACGCCCTGCGGGGCATCGAGGACGACAAGCTGCGGCTGTTCTGACGGGCACGCGCGAGCGTGCGGCGGGCCGGATCCGGGGCGGCGGATCCGGCCCGCGGCACGTCAGATGACCGACCCCGGGCCACCCGGCGACCCCGTACCGCCCGGGGCGCTCGCCGAACTACGCGCCCCCGCCGGCGCACCGGGGGCAACACCACCCACCGCATCGGACGCCGACGGCAAGCACTCCGACAACTCCCAAGCCCACCACTCGAAAGGCAACACGGTCACACAACAGCGCACGACAGACCGAACCCGGCCCGCCGCGCCTCAGATGACCGACCCCGGGCCACCCGGCGACCCCGTACCGTCCGGGGCGCTCGCCGAACTGCTCGCCGAGGCCGGCGCGCTGGAGGCGGGACCGCTGGCCGAGTCGGAGGTGGACGGCGAGGACTCCGGCGGCTGTGAGGTCGGCGACTCGGAGGGCGGCGGCTGCGAGGCCGACGGTGTCGTGGGCGGTGTGGACGCCGGCGGCCTGGACGTCGGCGGTTTCGACGTCGACGGCTCACCGGCGGGCGGCTTGGACGGGGAACCCGACGCGCCGTCATCGCCCGGCCGCCGCGTCCCGGTCGGGTCGTCCGACGGCCCGGTCGTGGCCGCGGACGAGGGCGGTGTCGGGTCGTCGGAGGTGCCGAACGTGCCGTCGGGGCCCGGGTCGGTGGGCCTGCTGGTCGCCGTGCCGGTGTCGCCGCTGTCGATCTTGGGCGTGTCCACGCCCGGAGCGCCGTCGTCGGCGCCCTGCCCGGCCGACGGGTTGACGTCGGCCTTGCCGGACGGGTCGTCGGCGCTGTCGTGGGACGTCATGCCGAGCGTCACCACCGTGCCGAGCACGGCTGCGAGCAGCGCGCCGGAACCGGCGGCCACCAGGTTGCGCCGGGCCAGCCGGCGCAGCCCGCCCCGCGGCCCCGGCGCGAACGCCGGACCCGGGGCGGCGATCCGGCGGGTGACGACCGTGTCACCCGCCGGCGGGAGAGCGGCGGCGAAGCCCGCGGGGACACCGCCGCGCGGCGGGGCGGGCTCGTCGCGGCGGCCGGCAGATGCCTCCTCGCCCGGACCGGAACCGCCCCCGAGCGCACCGCCCCCGGACGCACCGCCCCCGGGTGCATCGCCCGCGCGGTCGGCGACCAGGGCGAGGGCGCGGCGGCCGGCCACGGCGCCCCGCTTGTCGGCGAGGGCGCCGTGCAGACCGATGGACGCCTCCAGTTCGGCGCGGGCCCGGTCCAGTTGACCGCCGCACAGCGCGAGGACGCCCAACTCATGGTGGAAGTACGCCTGTTCGGCCACGTCCCCGGCGATCCTGGCGGCCTCGGCGCCGGATCGCAGCGCCCGTTCCCAGGCGCCC
The DNA here is from genome assembly GCF_057537855.1 of Streptomyces diversicolor. Classification (NCBI taxonomy): domain Bacteria; kingdom Bacillati; phylum Actinomycetota; class Actinomycetes; order Kitasatosporales; family Streptomycetaceae; genus Streptomyces; species Streptomyces diversicolor. The sequence continues at coordinate 46,272 of NZ_BAAJXA010000032.1, read as the reverse complement.
CAGTGCAGCCCTGAGGCGAAGGCGGGCGCGGCCGTGCGGGCGAGCCCGACGGCGGGGCTCTCCTCGTCCTCGGCGTCCGGCGGGGTCCGCGGCACGAGAACGGCCAGGGCGGCGAGCACGGCGTCGGCCTCGGCGCACACCCGCTCGGGCGTGACGGAGGGGTGACCGGCCCACCACGCGTAGTGCCGGGCGGCCGTCAGGGCCTCGGCGGCCAGGTCGTCGGCGTACCCGGCGGCCTCCAACTGGGTCTGGACGCCCGCCGCGAGGCGGTAGCGGGAGCCGACCGGTGAGACCAGTCCGCAGGTCGCGAGTTCACCGAGCGCGGCGTCCGCGTGGGTGTCGCCGACCAGGGCGGGCAGATGCGCCTGGTGCGGCACCTCGCCGCCGAGGGCGACGGCGAGCCGCAGGGTGGCGCGTGCCGAAGCGCTCAGCCGGGAGGCGAGCAGCGGCGCGGGCGCCGCCGCCTCGCCGAGCGACGGCAGGGGCACCTCCTCGCCGTCCTCGGCGTCCGCGTCGAAGGACGCGGGACCGCCGCCCGGTTCGGAGGACGCCGCAGCCGCGGACGCGGGCCGTACGTCCTCGAAGACCCCGAACTCGTCCACGGCGCCCGCGCTGGCCCGCAGCCGGTCGCGCTGTCGCAGCAGGGCGCCGGCCTGGACGAAGCGCAGGGGCAGCCCTTCGGACTCGAACCAGAGGTCGCCCGCCCAGTTGGCCTCCTCCTCGGTGAGGACCCGGCCCGCGGCGCGCTCCAGCAGCTGGACGCCGCCGGCCCGGTCCAGGCCGCCGAGGAAGACCTCCTCGACGGTGGAGTCGGCGGACGGCGCGGGCACCTCGGGGGTGGCGCCGATCAGGAACGCGCACTCGGGGGTGGCCGCGATCAGCTCGTCGAGGGCGGCACCGCCGAACTCGATGTCGTCGAGGACGACGACGGCGCCGATCTCGGCGACCAGGCCGAGCAGTTCGTCCCGCTCGGGCCGGTGCCCGGGCGCGTCGTACACGGCGTGGAAGAGGTCGTACAGCACCTCGCCCGCCGTGCGGTGGAAGCCGCTCAGCCGGACCACGCCGTCGGGGGCGAGGTCCGCGCAGTCCTCGGCGACGAGGTCGAGCAGAGCGGTACGGCCGGACCCGGAGGGCCCGGTGAGGCGTACGGAGCGGCCGCGGGCGAGCAGCCGCACCAGGCGGTCGCGCTCGTCCTGCCGTTCCAGCAGCGGCAGCGCGGGCCCCGCGGGTCCCGGCGGCACGGGCGGCCGTGCGGCGCGCTCGGACTCGGCGCGCTCGGCCGCGGTGAACTTCACGGGCCGGCCGGGCCGCTGTCCGGGCGGGCAGGGCTCTATCTCGCTGCCGTCGACGGGATTGACCGTGAGCAGGAGGTCACCGGAGACGAGCCGCACCGTGCGGGCGAGTGCGGGTGTGCTCTGGCCGAAGTCCGGTGTGAGGGATTCCCGGGGCGGACGCGGGCGCGGCGGGTGGCCGGTGCCTTCGTGGCCGTGGTCCTCGGGTCCCGGGTTGATCGGGTCCATGGGTTCAAGCCCCCCAAAAGCGTCGTGTGCCCCTGTCCGGCCCCTGCCGGCCTGCTGCACACCGCGCTGTCGCCTCTGGTCCGGGCCCGCTTGAGGGTCGCATGGCAGCGGGCGACCGAACCTTAAACCTTGGCACAGTATCTACGACAGGCCGGGGTACCGGTGGGCCCGAGACGTCACGGTCCAGTGAGGATTGCGCACGACGTGCGGTTCCAGGGGCTGCGCCCCGGTCTTTCCCCCGCCCGGTGCACGCCGGGTCGCGGTGTCACACCCGGGGCGTGGACTCGACGCCGATGCCGCCCTCGATGGCCAGGATCCGGTGCAGCCGGGTGGCGACGAGCAGCCGCTGCATCTGGGGCGGTACGCAGCGCAGCACCAGGCGGCGACCGCAGCGGCCGGCCCGCCGGTGCACCCCCATGATCACCCCGAGCCCGGTGGCGTCCCAGGAGTCGAGTTCGGACAGGTCGAGGACCAGGTCGCCGACGCCGTCGTCGACGGCCGAGTGCAGGACCGTACGGGCGTCCGCCGCGCTGCGGACGTCGAGGCGGCCCCCGACGACCAGCTCGGCGTGGTCGCCCCTGATGTGCATATTGCGCTCCCCGTGAGTGCTGCGGCGTACTCCGTGACGGTGCTGTGCACCGTCTGACTGCTTCAGCGGCGACCAGGTTGCCGTCTGTCAGCGAACCGAGACCGAATTCACCCCTGAGGGTGATACCTCAGGGGTCGGTGCGGTCTCGGCGGGGCTGCCCGATCCGAGGTCGGCCGGACGGTCAGCCGGAGGTCGGCCGGAAGGTCAGTAGGTGTAGAAGCCCTGCCCGCTCTTGCGTCCGATGTCACCGGCGTCAACCATCCGGCGCATCAGCTCCGGCGGCGCGAACTTCTCGTCCTGCGACTCGGTGTAGATGTTGCTGGTGGCGTGCAGCAGGATGTCGACGCCGGTGAGGTCCGCCGTGGCGAGCGGGCCCATGGCGTGGCCGAAGCCCAGCTTGCAGGCCAGGTCGATGTCCTCGGCGGTGGCGACGCCCGACTCGTAGAGCTTGGTCGCCTCGACGACGAGCGCCGAGATCAGCCGGGTGGTGACAAAGCCGGCCACGTCCCGGTTGACGACGATGCAGGTCTTGCCCACGGACTCGGCGAACTCCCGTGCGGTGGCGAGGGTTTCGTCGCTGGTCTTGTAACCGCGGACGAGTTCGACGAGTTGCATCATCGGCACGGGTGAGAAGAAGTGCACGCCGACGACCCGTTCCGGGCGTTCGGTCACCGCCGCGATCTTGGTGATGGGGATGGCGGAGGTGTTGGAGGCGAGCACGGTCTGCGGGCGCACCAGCTTGTCGAGCGCACGGAAGATCTCGTGCTTGACGTCCAGCTTCTCGAAGACGGCCTCGACGACGACGTCGGCGTCGGCCGCGGCGTCCAGGTCGGTGGTGGCGGTGATGCGGGCGAGCGCGGCGTCGGCGTCGTGCGCCTCCATCGTGCCCTTGCCCACGAACTTGTCGTACGAGGCCCTGATCGCGTCGGTGCCACGCCGCACCGCCTCGTCGGTGACGTCACGCAGGACCACGTCCCAGCCCGCCTGCGCGGAGACCTGGGCGATGCCGGACCCCATGAGACCGGCCCCGATGACGGCGAGCTTCCCTGCCACTCCGACTCCCCTTACGCGCTGTTCGGATTGCCTCTTCGGCGGACCCTAGCAGTGCCCGTACGGGGCTGTGCGGCCGGTGATCGGCGATCCTCCTCACAGTCCGGAACGGGACGATTCCGGCTCCCGCGCCTCCCGCACGTCCGTGCCGGAGAGAGGCCGGCGGGCCCGGGGCCGTCCGCCGCGCGCCAGGCACGCCCTCGGCACGCCCTCGGCATGCGCGGTGGCAGCGTCTAGATTGGCCACATGGTCAATCTGACGCGCATCTACACCAGGACCGGCGACCAGGGCACCACGAACCTCGGTGACATGAGCCGGGTCGCCAAGACCGACCTGAGGATCGCCGCGTACGCCGACGCCAACGAGGCGAACGCGGTGCTGGGCACGGCGATCGCGCTGGGCGGTCTCGACGCGGAGGTCGTCGAGGTCCTGACCCGGGTGCAGAACGACCTGTTCGACGTGGGCGCCGACCTGTCGACCCCGGTGGTGGACAAGCCCGAGTTCCCGCCGCTGCGGATCGAGCAGTTCTACGTCGACCGGCTGGAGGCCGACTGCGACCGCTTCAACGAGCGGCTGACGAAACTGCGCTCCTTCATCCTGCCCGGCGGCACCCCCGGCGCCGCCCTCCTCCACCATGCCTGCACGGTCGTCCGCCGCGCGGAGCGCTCGACCTGGGCGGCCCTTGAGGCGCACGGCGACACCATGAACCCGCTCACCGCGACCTATCTCAACCGGCTGTCCGACCTGCTGTTCATCCTGGCCCGCACGGCGAACCAGGAGACCGGCGACGTGCTGTGGGTGCCGGGCGGGGAACGCTGAGCGCTCCGCTGGGTGCGCCGCGCTGTGCCGCGTGTGCCGCTGTGCCGCGTGTGCCGCGCTGTGCCGTCGGTCGTCTGCGGCACCGTCGTGGCTGGTCGCGCAGTTCCCCGCGCCCCTTCGGGGCGCTGATTCAGCGCGGCTCGGCGGGTGCCCGCTTGGGGAACAGGGTGTAGCTGGCGGCGATCACCACGTTGATGCCGATCAGCCACACCATCCTCAGCTGCCAGTCCCGCAGCGATCCGGTCCCGCCGTCGGAGCCGACGTACCAGATCGCGGCCTGCAACAGCGCGATGGCGACCGCGGAGGCGAGGATCCAGCGGCCCGCGGTCCGCCACTCGTGGACGGCGCGCGCCATGCCGTACCTGGGCGGCTTCACCGGCGGCGGCCCGCCCGCGAAGCGATGGGCGACCCGGGCGTCGACCCACTTGATCGTGGCGTGCCCGAGGCCCACCGTGAAGCCGATGTAGACGGCCGCGAGACCGTGCCGCCAGTCCGGTTCCGCCCCGTTCTTGAGGTCGATCGCCGTGACGGTGAACAGCACGACCTCCAGCAGCGGCTCGCACAGCAGCAGTGCCAGGCCGGTGCGCGGCATCCGCAGCAGGTACCGGAAGGCCAGCCCGGCCGCCAGCAGCACCCAGAACGCCACCTCACAGGCGATGATCAATCCGACGATCACGGTTCGCTCCCCTCGCTCACCGCTCCAGGATCCCGTCCGGGGCCGCCCGTTTCGTCGTCGCCTGCGATGAACTCGCGGTACATCGAAAGATGCAGTCACGGACCCTTCCCCGGGAGCAGGCGGGCCGCCCGCGGGCCGTGTTGGATGGAGCCATGGCTCCGACCCCGCCCCTGCCGCACCGCGACGACCTGCGCATCGCGGTGGGCGGTTGGCTGGGCGGGCTGCTGCTGTGGGCGGTGGGCATCTTCCCCAGGACCGTCTCGGACGACCTGGTGGTGTGGCCCGGGCACTGGGCGCCCCTGGTACCGCTGGCCGTGACGGCGGCCTGCGAGCCGCTGCGCCGCACCCGGCCCGGCCTGGGCCTGCTGATCGGCACGGCCGCGGTGGTCGCGGACCTGCTGACCCGGGGCAGCGTCGCCACAATCGTGCTCTACACGGACCTGGTGTACGCGGCGGTCCTGTACGGCACGCCCGCCGCCGCCCGCCGCATCCCCTGGATCACCGGACTCCTGACGGTGCTCGGCGGTGTGGTGCCGACGGCGCTCTGGCGCGATCCGCAGGGGATGCTCATCGGCGTCGGTGTGGGCGTCGTCGCCTTCGCGCCGGCCGCGACCGGCTGGGTGGTGCGCAACCACCGGGACGCGGCCGAGGCGGCGCGGCTGCGCGCCGAACAGACCGCGCTGCTCGCCGAGATGGACCGCGCCCAGGCCGTGACCGCGGAACGGGCGCGGATGGCACGCGAGTTGCACGACCTGGTGGCCAACCATCTGTCCGCCATCGCCATCCACTCCACCGCCGCGCTGTCGATCGACGACCCCGGCACCTCCAGGGAGGCGCTGGGGGTGATCCGGGAGAACAGCGTCGAGGGTCTCGCCGAGATGCGCCGGCTGATCCGGATCCTGCGGGACCACGACGACGGCGAGCCGTTCGCCACCCCCACGCTGGACGGCCTGGGCACCCTGGTCGACGGGGCCCGCGCCAACGGCCTCGACGTCACGCTGGACACCGGCCACGGCCGGGTCCCGGCCCCCGTGGAACTGGCCGCCTACCGGATCGTGCAGGAGTCCCTGACCAACGCGCTCAAGCACGCGGGTCCCGGCCGGGTCACGGTCCGCCTCGTCCAGCAGGGCGGCGTCCTGGACGTGCGGGTGAGCAGCCCGTACGGCCGTCCACAGGGCCCGCGGGCGCCCGGCTCCGGCGCCGGACTGATCGGAATGCGGGAACGGGCCGTGCTGCTGGGCGGCGGCTTCGATGCCGGACCCGAGGGCGCCGTGTGGACCGTGCGCGCCACCCTTCCCCTGACCGAAGGAGACCTCGAATGATCCGTGTTCTGGTCGCCGAGGACCAGTCGGCCGTCCGCGCCGGGCTGGTGCTCATCCTGCGCAGCGCGCCCGACATCGAGGTGGTGGGCGAGGCGGCGGACGGCGAGCGGGCGGTGGAGCTGGCCCGGGAGCTGCGGCCCGACCTGGTGCTGATGGACGTTCAGATGCCCCGCAAGGACGGGGTGTCGGCGACCCGTGAGGTCGTCGGGGAGCGACTGGCCGATGTGCTGGTGCTGACCACGTTCGACCTCGACGAGTATGTGTTCGGGGCGCTGCGGGCCGGGGCCGCCGGGTTCCTGCTGAAGAACACCGAGGCGAGGGATCTGCTGACGGCGGTGCGCACGGTGGCGCGCGGGGAGGGGATCGTCGCTCCCGCGGTCACCCGGCGGCTGATCGCCGAGTTCGCCGCAGGACCGGTGCGCGGTTCGACGGCCGATCCGGCGGTGCTTGAGGCGCTGACGCGGCGGGAACGTGAGGTCCTGTCGTGCCTGGGTGAGGGGCTGTCCAACGCGGCGATCGCGGAGCGGCTGGCCATGGCCGAGGCGACCGTGAAGACCCACGTCAGCCGTCTGCTGGCCAAGCTTGAGCTGCGCAGCCGGGTGCAAGCCGCGGTGCTGGCGCAGGAGTTGGGGATCTGACCGACCGCACGCGTAGTGGTCCAGACCTATTGACCCGTGGTCCAGACCTTTCTATTCTCGCGGCACTGTGGGCGTGAAGGCTCAGTCACACCCCGACACCCCGGTCACCGGTTCTGGCGCCCTGGTGGCCGACAACAGAAGAGGAGGCGCGCGATGCGCTTCAGACACAGAGCCGCGGCAGGGTTCGCGACCCTGTTGCTCCCCCTCGCCGGACTGGTCGGCCTCGCCGGTCCCGCCCAGGCGGCCGACACCGCCACGGCCACCTACACCAAGACCCAGGACTGGGGAACCGGTTTCGAGGGCAAGTGGACCGTCAAGAACACCGGTACCACGACCATCAACTCCTGGACCGTCGAGTGGGACTTCCCCTCCGGTACGTCCGTCACCTCCGCCTGGGACGCGGACGTCACATCGTCCGGCACCCACTGGACCGCCAAGAACAAGTCGTACAACGGCACCCTCGCCCCGGGCGCCTCGGTCTCCTTCGGCTTCAACGGCGCGGGCTCCGGCTCCCCCGCCAACTGCAAGCTGAACGGTGGCAGTTGTGACGGCACCACGGTACCGGGCGACAACCCGCCGTCCGCACCGGGCACCCCGACGGCCTCCGGCATCACCGACACCTCGGTGAAGCTGTCCTGGTCGGCGGCCACCGACGACAAGGGCATCAAGAACTACGACGTCCTGCGCGACGGCGCCAAGGTCGCCACCGTGACGACCCCCTCGTACACGGACACCGGCCTGAGCGCGGGCACCGACTACTCGTACACCGTCCGGGCCCGCGACACCGCCGACCAGACCGGCCCGGTCAGCGGCGCGGTCGCCGTGCGCACCACCGGCGGCACCACTCCCCCGCCCACCGGCGACAAGGTCAAGCTCGGCTACTTCACCGAGTGGGGCATCTACGGCCGCAACTACCAGGTCAAGAACCTGGTGACATCCGGCTCCGCGGCCAAGATCACGCACATCAACTACGCCTTCGGCAACGTCACCGGCGGCAAGTGCGCGATCGGCGACTCCTTCGCCGACTACGAGAAGGCCTTCACCGCCGACCAGTCGGTCAGCGGCGTCGCCGACACCTGGGACCAGCCGCTGCGCGGCAACTTCAACCAGCTGCGGCAGCTGAAGGCCAAGTACCCGAACCTCAAGGTGCTGTGGTCCTTCGGCGGCTGGACCTGGTCCGGCGGCTTCACCGAGGCCGCCAAGAACCCGGCGGCCTTCGCGCAGTCCTGCTACGACCTGGTCGAGGACCCGCGCTGGGCCGACGTCTTCGACGGCATCGACATCGACTGGGAGTACCCGAACGCCTGCGGCCTGAGCTGCGACAGCAGCGGGCGTGACGCCTTCAAGAACCTGATGTCGGCGGTGCGGGCCAAGTTCGGCGCCAAGAACCTGGTCACCGCGGCCACCACGGCCGACGGCTCCTCCGGCGGCAAGATCGACGCCACCGACTACGCGGGCGCCGCGCAGTACGTCGACTGGTACAACGTGATGACGTACGACTTCTTCGGCGCCTGGGCGGCGCAGGGCCCGACGGCCCCGCACTCCCCGCTCACCTCCTACAGCGGCATCCCGACCGCCGGCTTCACCGCCGCCGACGCGATGGCCAAGTACAAGGCGCAGGGCGTACCCGCGAAGAAGCTGCTCCTCGGCATCGGCTTCTACGGACGCGGCTGGACCGGGGTCACCCAGGACGCCCCCGGCGGCACGGCCACCGGACCGGCGGCCGGCACCTATGAACAGGGCATCGAGGACTACAAGGTGCTCAAGACGTCCTGCCCGGCCACCGGCACCGTCGCGGGCACGGCGTACGCGAAGTGCGGCAGCAACTGGTGGTCGTACGACACCCCGGCGACCATCGCCACGAAGATGGCGTGGGTCAAGACACAGGGTCTCGGCGGCACGTTCATGTGGGAGTTCAGCGGTGACACCGGCAACGGTGAGCTGGTGAGCGCCATCAACAGCGGCCTGTCGTAAGGCCGCTCGCACGAAGATTCGCCGGAACAGGGGGCAGTGAGCGGCATTGACGCTCTCCCGGGACCCCGGGAGCCGGGCCCCCACCGAAGCCCCACCCGACGGGTGAATGCGGCTAGGCCACATTCACCCGTTGGCCGGGCGGTGCCGCCTCAAGCCAGGCGAGGAAACCGGTCAGCGCGTCTTCGCTCATGGCCAGTTCCAGGCGGGTGCCGCGATGGGCACAGGCCAGGATCACCGCGTCGGAGAGCAGGGCCAGTTCCTCCTCGCCCTCCGGGACCCGGCGGCCGGCCACCTCGATCGCGGAACGCTCCAGGACCCGCCGCGGGCGGTAGGCGTAGGAGAAGACGCGGTACCACTCGATGCGGTCGCCGTTGTAGCGGGCGACGCCGTAGCTCCATCCCTTGCCGCTGGTGTCGGGTTTCTCCGGCACGTCCCAGCGCAGCGAACAGTCGAACGTCCCCCCGGAGCGCTGGATGAGCCGGCGGCGCAGTCCGAACAGGAACAGCCCCACCACCACGAGCGCTACCACGACTCCGCACACAGTCAGAGCGAGGACCATCGGCACCGACCTCCTCGTCTCCTAGGTAACGGAACGGAAAAATCACCCACATCTGCCTCAGCCGCGGCCGGTACCGGATTGCTCCGGTACCGGCCGCGGCTGAGTGACGTCATCGCACGACGCTCCCCCAGAGCCTAGAGGACTGGGAGGCGTCCTCGGTCAGCGCGTCGTCGCCGCACGCAGGCGGACGTCCGCACGCCGCTCGGCGACGGCATCGCCTTCCGCCTTGGCGCGCTCCAGCTCCCGCTCCACGCGCTGGACATCGATCTCGTCCGACAGTTCGGCGATCTCGGCAAGCAGCGACAGCTTGTCGTCCGCGAACGAGATGAAACCGCCGTGCACCGCGGCGACGACCGTTCCACCATCACTCGTACGGATGGTCACCGGGCCCGACTCCAGCACACCGAGCAGCGGCTGGTGACCGGGCATGACGCCGATGTCGCCGGACGTGGTGCGCGCGACGACCAGGGTGGCCTCACCGGACCAGACCTTACGGTCGGCGGCGACCAGCTCGACGTGCAGCTCAGCAGCCAAGGGGGGCTCCTCGGGTCACCACCCGGCCAGGGCGCCGGGTGTGGGGTCAATTCTAATGGGCTCTCATGGGCGTGGAGAGAGGGGCTGGACCCCACCCCCGCAAGGGTTGGATCCGCGCCCCTCTCGGACGAGCACGGGGCTCAGGAGACGCCCAGCTCCTTGGCGTTGGCCTTCAGGTCCTCCAGGCCACCGCACATGAAGAACGCCTGCTCGGGGAAGTGGTCGTACTCACCGTCGCAGATCGCGTTGAACGCGGCGATCGACTCGTCGAGCGGCACGTCCGAACCGTCCACGCCGGTGAACTGCTTGGCGACGTGGGTGTTCTGGGACAGGAAGCGCTCCACCCGGCGGGCCCGGTGGACGACCAGCTTGTCCTCCTCGCCCAGCTCGTCGATGCCGAGGATCGCGATGATGTCCTGGAGGTCCTTGTACTTCTGCAGGATCGTCTTGACGCGCATCGCGGCGCCGTAGTGGTCCTGCGAGATGTAGCGCGGGTCCAGGATCCGGGACGTGGAGTCCAGCGGGTCCACGGCCGGGTAGATGCCCTTCTCGGAGATCGGACGGGAGAGCACCGTCGTCGCGTCGAGGTGGGCGAAGGTGGTGGCCGGGGCCGGGTCGGTCAGGTCGTCGGCGGGGACGTAGATCGCCTGCATCGAGGTGATCGAGTGACCGCGGGTCGAGGTGATGCGCTCCTGCAGGAGACCCATCTCGTCGGCCAGGTTCGGCTGGTAGCCCACCGCGGACGGCATGCGGCCGAGCAGCGTGGAGACCTCGGAACCGGCCTGCGTGAAGCGGAAGATGTTGTCGATGAAGAACAGCACGTCCTGCTTCTGGACGTCACGGAAGTACTCGGCCATGGTGAGGCCGGCCAGCGCGACGCGCAGACGGGTGCCCGGGGGCTCGTCCATCTGACCGAAGACCAGGGCGGTCTTGTCGATGACGCCCGAGTCGGTCATCTCCTCGATGAGGTCGTTGCCCTCACGGGTGCGCTCACCGACACCGGCGAACACGGAGACACCGTCGTGGTTGTTGGCGACACGGTAGATCATCTCCTGGATGAGCACCGTCTTGCCGACGCCGGCGCCGCCGAACAGGCCGATCTTGCCGCCCTTGACGTACGGGGTGAGCAGGTCGATGACCTTGACGCCCGTCTCGAACATCTCGGTCTTCGACTCAAGCTCGTCGAAGTTCGGGGCCTTGCGGTGGATCGGCCAGCGCTCGCCGTCGTAGGTCTCGTCGACGTTCAGCACCTCACCGAGGGTGTTGAACACCTTGCCCTTGGTGAAGTCGCCGACCGGCACGGTGATCGGCGCGCCGGTGTCGACGACCGGGGACTGGCGGACCAGGCCGTCGGTGGGCTGCATGGAGATCGCGCGGACCAGGCCGTCACCCAGGTGCTGGGCGACCTCCAGGGTCAGCGTCTTCTTCTCGCCGGCGTTGGCCGGGTCGGCCACCTCGACGTGCAGGGCCTGGTAGATGTCCGGCATCGCGTCGACGGGGAACTCCACGTCGACGACCGGGCCGATGACCCGGGCGACGCGGCCCGTAGCCGTCGCGGTCTCAACAGTGGTGGTCATTTATCGGTCACTCCCCGCGGTCGCGTCGGCCAGGGCGCTGGCGCCACCGACGATCTCGCTGATTTCCTGGGTGATTTCGGCCTGGCGGGCCTGGTTGGCAAGCCGGGTGAGGTTCTCGATGAGCTCGCCCGCGTTGTCGGTGGCCGACTTCATCGCGCGCCGCGTGGCGGCGTGCTTCGAAGCGGCCGACTGGAGGAGCGCGTTGTAGATACGGCTCTCCACGTAGCGCGGCAGCAGGGCGTCGAGGACGTCCTCCGCCGAGGGCTCGAAGTCGTACAGCGGAAGGATCTCGCCCGTGGGCCGCTGCTCCGCCACCTCGTCGAGGCGCAGCGGCAGCAGCCGGGCGTCCAGCGCCGTCTGCGTCATCATCGACACGAACTCGGTGAAGACCATGTGGAGTTCATCCACACCGCCGTTCGCCGTGTCCTGCTCGATGGCCTTGATCAGGGGCTCCGCGACCTTCTTGGCGTCCGCGTACGTCGGCTCGTCGGTGAAGCCGGTCCACGACTCCGCGACCTTGCGCTCACGGAAGTTGTAGTGGGCCAGCCCGCGACGGCCGACGATGTACGTGTCGACCTGCTTGCCCTCGCGCTCCAGGCGCTCGGTCAGCTGCTCCGCCGCCTTGATGGCGTTGGAGTTGAAGGCGCCGGCCAGGCCGCGGTCGCTCGTCAGGAGCAGGACCGCGGCACGGCTCGGGTTCTCCGCCTCCGTGGTGAGCGGGTGCTTGGTGTTCGAACCGGTGCCGACCGCCGTGACCGCGCGGGTCAGTTCCTGCGCGTACGGCGTGGAGGCCGCCACCTTGCGCTGCGCCTTGACGACGCGCGAGGCGGCGATCATCTCCATCGCCTTGGTGATCTTCTTGGTCGCGGTGACGGATCGGATGCGACGCTTGTAGACCCGGAGCTGGGCTCCCATGAGTCAGGTCCCTTCCTTACGTCACTTGGCGGCAGCGGCCGGAGCGTCCTCGCCGAGCAGCTTGCCGTCGGAGGTCTCGAACTGCTTCTTGAAGTCCGCGATCGCGTCGGCCACGGCCGTCAGCGTGTCGTCGGACATCTTGCCGCCCTCCTTGATGGAGGTCATGAGGCCCTGCTCCTTGCGGTGCAGGTACTCAAGCAGCTCCTTCTCGAAGCGGCGGATGTCGGCGACCGGCACGTCGTCCATCCGGCCGGTGGTGCCGGCCCAGACGGAGACGACCTGGTCCTCGGTGGCCATCGGCTGGTACTGGTCCTGCTTCAGCAGCTCGACCATGCGCTGACCGCGCTCCAGCTGGGCCTTGGACGCGGCGTCCAGGTCGGAACCGAAGGCGGCGAACGCCTCCAGCTCACGGAACTGGGCGAGGTCCACGCGGAGCCGGCCGGAGACCTGCTTCATCGCCTTGTGCTGGGCGGAGCCACCGACGCGGGAGACCGAGATACCGACGTTCAGGGCTGGCCGCTGACCGGCGTTGAACAGGTCGGACTCCAGGAAGCACTGGCCGTCGGTGATGGAGATGACGTTGGTCGGGATGAACGCCGACACGTCGTTGGCCTTGGTCTCGACGATCGGCAGGCCGGTCATCGAGCCGGCTCCCATGTCGTCGGAGAGCTTGGCGCAGCGCTCAAGGAGACGGGAGTGCAGGTAGAAGACGTCACCCGGGTAGGCCTCGCGGCCCGGCGGGCGGCGCAGCAGCAGGGACACGGCACGGTAGGCGTCGGCCTGCTTCGAGAGGTCGTCGAAGATGATCAGGACGTGCTTGCCCTGGTACATCCAGTGCTGGCCGATGGCCGAGCCGGTGTAGGGCGCCAGGTACTTGAAGCCGGCCGGGTCGGACGCCGGGGCGGCGACGATGGTCGTGTACTCCAGCGCGCCGTTCTCCTCCAGCGCGCGGCGGACCGACGCGATGGTGGAGCCCTTCTGGCCGATGGCGACGTAGATGCAGCGGACCTGCTTGTTCGGGTCGCCGGAGCGCCAGTTGTCGCGCTGGTTGATGATCGTGTCGACGGCCAGGGCGGTCTTGCCGGTCTGGCGGTCACCGATGATCAGCTGGCGCTGGCCGCGGCCGATCGGGGTCATCGCGTCGACGGCCTTGTAGCCCGTCTCCATCGGCTCGTGCACCGACTTGCGCTGCATGACCGTGGGGGCCTGCAGTTCGAGGGCACGGCGGCCGTCGGTGTCGATCTCGCCGAGACCGTCGATCGGGTTGCCGAGCGGGTCGACGACGCGGCCGAGGTAGCCCTCGCCGACCGCGACGGAAAGGACCTCACCGGTGCGCTGCACCGGCTGACCCTCCTCGATGCCGCTGAACTCACCGAGGACGATGGCACCGATCTCGCGCTCTTCCAGGTTCAGCGCGAGGCCGAGGGTGCCGTCCTCGAACTTCAGCAGTTCGTTGGCCATGGCCGAGGGCAGGCCCTCGACCTTCGCGATGCCGTCGCCGGCAAGGGTGACCGTACCGACCTCCTCGCGCGAGGCCGCGTCCGGCTTGTACGACTGGACGAAGTTCTCCAGCGCGTCCCGGATCTCCTCCGGCCGGATCGTGAGCTCCGCCATCTGGGTTCCCTGCTCTCCTTGTTGGGCCCGAAGTTTCACTTGGGGGGATGGGGACTCCCCCCGTCTGGAGGTGAATCCTCTGCACGGCCCAACCAGGGCCGCCATCAGTACGTACTGCTTCTTGAGTTGCTGCTAGCCCGCCATGCGGCGGGCGGCGTCCTCCAGCCGGTCCGCGATCGAGCCGTTGATGACCTCGTCGCCGACCTGCACCCGGATACCGCCGACGACCGCCGGATCCACATCGAGGTTGAGGTGCATCGTGCGGCCGTAGAGCTTCGCCAGGGCGGCGCCCAGGCGCCGCTTCTGGGTGTCGCTCAGCGGTACCGCCGAGGTGACGACGGCGACCGTGCGGTCCCGTCGCTCGGCGGCGAGCTTGGACAGGGATTCGATTCCCGCTTCCAGGCTACGTCCACGCGGCGCGGTCACAAGGCGCGTCACCAGACGCTCGGTGGTCGCGTCGGCCCGGCCCCCGAGCAGCCGGTGCAGCAGCTCGGTCTTGGCCGAGGTGCCGGCGCCGCGGTTGGTGAGCGCGGCGCGCAGCTCGGTGCTGGAGGAGATGATCCGGCCGAACCGGAACAGCTCGTCCTCCACGCTGTCGAGCCGGCCCACCCGCTGCGCGGCCGTGAGGTCGGCCACATCGGCCAGCTCCTCCAGCGCGTCCACCAGGTCGCGCGGCTGCGACCAGCGGGAGCGCACCATACCGGACACCAGGTCCGCGGCCGGGCCGCTGATCTGGCCGCCGACCAGGCGCCGGACCAGCTCGGCCTTGGCCTCGCCGGGCTGCGCCGGGTCGGTGAGGACCCGACGCAGCGACACCTCGCGGTCGAGCAGCGCGGTGACGGCCGCCAGCTCGTCGGCGAGCCGCGCCGCGTCCACGGACGTGGCGTCCGTCAGCGCGTCAAGACGCTCACGTGCGGCTGTCAGTGCCTCGCGGCTCGCTCCGTTCATCGCGCCGCCTCGGCCTTCTGGTCGAGCTCGTCGAGGAAGCGGTCGATGACGCGGCTCTGCCGGGCGTGGTCCTCAAGGGACTCGCCGACGAGCTTGCCGGCCAGTTCGGTGGCGAGCTTGCCGACGTCCTGGCGCAGCGCGGCCGAGGCGGCCTTGCGGTCGGCCTCGATCTGGGTGTGACCGGCGGCGACGATCTCCTCACGCTGCCGCTGGCCCTCGGCGCGCATCTCGGCGATGAGCGCGGCACCCTGCTCCTGCGCCTCCTGGCGCAGCCGCGCGGCCTCGTGCCGGGCCTCGGCGAGCTGGGCCTTGTACTGCTCAAGGACGCTCTGGGCTTCGGTCTGCGCGGCCTCGGCCTTCTCGATACCGCCCTCGATGGCCTCGCGGCGCTGCTCCAGAACCTTGTTGATGTTCGGAAGGAGCTTCCAGGCGAGGAAGCCGAAGACGATGACGAAGGCGAGCAGGCCGATGACGAGCTCGGGGATCGGCGGGACGAGGGGGTTCTCCTTGCCCTCGGCCGCCAGAATGAGCATCGGGCTCATGTCAGTGCCTTTCGTCTAGGGGGCTGTCGCTGATCGGTCGGCCGATCAGGTGCCGTAGACGAACGGCATGACCAGGCCGATGAGGGCGAGCGCCTCACAGAAGGCGAAGCCGAGGATCTGGTTGGCGCGGATCAGGCCGGCCGCCTCGGGCTGGCGGGCCAGGGCCTGGGTGCCGTTGCCGAAGATGATGCCGACGCCGACGCCGGGGCCGATGGCGGCCAGGCCGTAACCGATGGAACCGAGCGAGCCGGAGACGGCGGCAAGGGTCTGGGACATGCCAGTTCTTCCTTCTTCTTTACGGACCGGTGGGGGTTGGCCACCGGACGATCAGGGGGGTGGTACGGGCGCTCAGTGGTGCTCGGCGAGGGCGCCCTGGATGTAGGTGCACGTCAGCAGCACGAACACGTACGCCTGCAGTGCCTGGATGAACAGCTCGAAGGCCGTCATCACGATGGTCATGAGGAAGCTGACGCCGGCGTAGGCGATGCCGATGCCGTTCAGCAGGTACCAGCTGGCGATCGTGAAGAGCAGCAGCAGGGTGTGGCCCGCGAACATGTTCGCGAAGAGCCGGACCGCGTGGGTGAAGGGCCGCACCAGCAGGTTCGAGAAGAACTCGATGGTCATGGCGAGCGGCAGCACCGCGCCCAGCGACTTGTCGTAGCCCGTGACGTTCTTGAAGAAGCCGACGAAGCCGTGCCGCTTGAAGGTCAGCGAGACCCACAGGACGTAGACGATCAGGGCCAGCACCGCCGGGTAGGCGATGATCGCCGTCACCGGGAACTGGGCGACCGGGACGATCGACCAGAGGTTCATCATCCAGATGAAGAAGAACAGCGAGACGATCAGCGGGACGTACTTCTCGCCCTCCTTCTTGCCGATCGTCTCGTACACGACGCCGCGCCGGATGAAGTCGTAGCCCGACTCGGCCACCATCTGGAGCTTGCCGGGCACGACCTTCGGCCGGCGGAAGGCGGCCCAGAAGAATCCGACGATGATGATCGAGCCGAGCAGGGCCAGCAGCATCGTCTTGTTGAAGTACACGTTGCTGTCGCCGTTGCCCCAGAGGGGCTCGAACAGGAACGAGTGCAGGCCCGGAGCGGGGAAGCCACAGCCGTCAAAGATGTGGCAGTCGGTCTCGAAGGCGAGCACCTGCGTCGGGTCAGCACTCACCGCGGGCTCCTTCTGCGTGGCGCATGGGTACGGCAACCTCGTTGTGTCGGCGCGGCGCACGGCCGCGGTTCGGCACCGGACTGGTGTTACGGATGTGGGGGCGGCTGGGGGACATCTCGCCTCGCGATTGAGCAGGCGTCAGCTCGGATGCCCGCGCCCGCGATGCCGCAGTTGGCACCGGACGATAGCAGCATCTCTCATGCGCCTTTATCCCGGGCCTACCTCTCACGACGAGTGCCCGGTCTTCTCGGCCCTGTCACCGCTCGCGGGGGCGGCCGAACCGGGTTCGACGTAGAGGATCTTGGACTTCATGTGCGCACGCGTCTGGGCCGCGATCCAGGTGAGGGTGGCGAGGACGAGCGTGAGCGCGAAGGCCCGGGGGTTGAACAGCGTGGTGTTCTTGAACGCCGCGACGAACACGAACAGCAGCAGGATCTGCGCCGCGTAGAGCATCAGGCCCATGGCCTGGAACAGGTGCGGGAGCGATGCGGCGGTGCGCTGCAGGGCGTAGAGGCCCAGTCCCATGAACAGGATCACCACCAGCGTCGCGACGACCGCCCCGATGGCTCCCTTGCCGCCCGCGACCACCGCGCTGACGACGGCGGCGAGCGCGCCGACGGCAGCCGTGGGCACGGCGGCCTGGGCCAGGGTCCGGACGTCATTGGACGGCATGGCGGCAACTCCGCTTTTCACAGGGGGCGAGGGGTGTCGTCATGGACGAGCGTAGCCCCGGGCTGAGTGGGCGGGACCTCACACCAATGGACTGTGGCACTGGGGCCCGTCGGCCGTGTCCGGGGTTCTCGTGAACCGTATCACAAACTATTTGATGAGGTCTTTACCTGGTAGGTGTGCTCGCTGTCACACATGAGGGTGACAGTGCGCGTATGTGCAAAATCCCCGCCCAGTTGTCTGGTATTGGGGCCTTTGCTCCCCCACGACTTGGCAATGCTCTCGTCAGATTCTTACCTTGGGCGTCAGCGGGACGTACCCGCGTTGCGCCCGTCCAGCAGACGCGAACGAGGGCCGACGGCGCTCGCCCCGTTGACCCCGGCGGTCACCGGAGTGCGCAGTTCCTCCTCAACCGGCGCCGCG
Organism: Streptomyces diversicolor; assembly: GCF_057537855.1. Classification (NCBI taxonomy): domain Bacteria; kingdom Bacillati; phylum Actinomycetota; class Actinomycetes; order Kitasatosporales; family Streptomycetaceae; genus Streptomyces; species Streptomyces diversicolor. The sequence continues at coordinate 28,733 of NZ_BAAJXA010000032.1, read as the reverse complement.
CCCGGGCAGGTTGCCACAGCCTCCGGCGCCCGCCTGCGCCGGTAGCGCGGCGGCACGAAGTGCTCGGCCCAGCGCGGGGCGCGGGGCGTGAACCGCGGCAGCAGGAGCAGCACCAGGCCGATCGCGCTGAGGAAGACCACACCGAGCACGATCCACATCGACGCGGAGTTCACGGAGTAGGCCAGCGCCCCGAAGGCGATCAGCGCCGACCAGAAGTACATGATCAGCACCGCCCGGCTGTGCGAGTGGCCGATCTCCAGGAGCCGGTGGTGCAGATGCCCGCGGTCGGCGGCGAACGGCGACTGGCCGCGCCAGGTACGGCGCACGATCGCCAGCACCAGGTCGGCGGCCGGCACCGCGATGATCGTCAGCGGCAGCAGCAGCGGGATGTACACGGGCACCGTCTGGTGCACCGCCGCCTTCTCGGAGCCGGTGAACAGGGCCAGCGCGTCCGGGTCGACCTGCCCCGTGACGGAGATCGCACCCGCGGCCAGCACCAGGCCGATCAGCATCGAGCCGGAGTCACCCATGAAGATCCGCGCGGGGTGCATGTTGTGCGGCAGAAAGCCCAGGCACATGCCCATCAGGATGGCCGCGAACAGCGTGGCCGGGGCGGCGGCCTCGATGCCGTACGAGTACCAGATCCGGTAGGCGTACAGGAAGAACGCCGCGGCGGCGATGCACACCATGCCCGACGCGAGGCCGTCCAGACCGTCCACGAAGTTCACCGCGTTGATCGTGATGACGACCAGCGCCACCGTCAGCAGCGTGCCCTGCCACGGGGTCAGCGCCACATTGCCGACACCCGGGATGGGCAGCCACAGGATGGTCAGACCCTGCATGACCATCACGCCCGCCGCGATCATCTGCCCGCCCAGCTTGATCAGGGCGTCGATCTCGAACTTGTCGTCCAGGACACCGATCAGCCAGATCAGCGCGGCCCCGGACAGCAGCGCCCGCGGCTCGTTGGACTTGGTGAAGACCTCGTTGAGGTTGGTCAGATGGTCGGCCGCCAGCAGGCCCGCGCACAGGCCGAAGAACATGGCGATCCCGCCGAGGCGCGGAGTGGGCTCCCGGTGCACGTCACGCGCCCGGATCTCCGGCATCGCCCCGGCCACGATCGCGAACTTCCGTACCGGCCCTGTCAGCAGGTACGTCACCGCGGCCGTGATGCAGAGCGTCAGCAGGTATTCACGCACAGGCTTCCCCACAGGTCTCGCTGGCCATCACAGCCCCACACCCTAGCGAGGGACGCATATGTATGGGGACTTCCGGGTAGCGACGATGGTTGCACGCGTGGCTGTGCAGCAGGTGCACGACCCCGCGCCTACCCGCATTCGACCGGGATACGGCGGAAATCCGCTTCAGCCGGGATACGGCGGAAATCGACCGGCCAGCTCGCGCGCCTGCGCACGGGCCCCGACCGGGTCCACCGCACCGCGCAGCACCCCCGCGAGCAGCGCCCCGATCCGGTCCAGCTCCGCCTCCCGCATGCCCTGCGTGGTCAGCGCGGCGGTGCCAAGACGCAGCCCGCGCGCCTCCCCGTGGGGCAGCGCACAGCAGTCGAGGACCAGCCCGGCGGCGGCGAGCCGGCCCCGCGCCGCCTTGCCGTCGACACCGAGCGGCGCCGGATCGGCGGTGATCAGATGGGTGTCCGTGCCGCCGGTGGTCACCACAAGACCCTCGGCGGCCAGCCGGGCCGCCAGCACCCGCGCGTTGGCCACCACCTGCCGGGCGTACGCGGCAAAGGCCGGCCGCGCCGCCTCACCGAAGGCCACGGCCTTCGCGGCGACGGCGTTCATCTGGGCCCCGGCCTGCGTGAACGGGAACACGGCCCGGTCGACGCGCTCGGCCAGTTCGGCCCCGCACAGGATCATCCCGCCGCGCGGCCCGCGCAGCACCTTGTGCGTGGTGGCGCACACGATGTCGGCGTACGGCACCGGGCTGGGCGCCACTCCCCCGGCGACGAGCCCGATCGGATGGGCGGCGTCCGCGATGAGGTACGCGCCGACCTCGTCGGCCACCTCGCGGAAGAACGCGTAGTCCAGGTGGCGCGGGTAGGCGATCGAACCGCACACGATCGCCTTGGGCCGGTGCGAGCGGGCCAGCGCCCGCACCTGGTCCCGGTCGATGAGCCCGGTCTCCGCGTCCACCCCGTAGCCCACGAAGTCGAACCAGCGGCCGGAGAAGTTGGCCGGCGAGCCGTGCGTGAGATGGCCGCCGTAGGACAGCCCGAGGGCGAGGACGGTGTCGCCCGGCCGCAGCAGGGCGGCGTACGCGGCGAGCACGGCGGAGGAGCCGGAGTGCGGCTGGACGTTGGCGTGCGCGGCCCCGAACAGCTCCCTGGCCCGGTCGACGGCAAGCCGCTCGGCGACGTCCGCCAGCTCGCAGCCGCCGTGGTAGCGGGCGCCCGGATAGCCCTCCGCGTACTTGTTGGCGAGCGGCGAGCCGAGCGCCGCCAGCACGGCCGGGGACGCGTAGTTCTCGGCCGCGCTCAGCTGCAGCGTGGTCGACTGCCGGGCCAGCTCGCCCAGCAGGATCTCGGCCAGCTCGGGGTCCTGCCCGCGCAGCACATCGGCCTCTACGAGGGTGTGGGTGACCGACATGACGGACTCCCGGGCGGTCGACGGTGACGTAGGTCCACTGTAGGCCGGGGCCGGAAGGGGTGCGCGGTCGGCTACATCCGTGCGGGGACCCCGGTGAGGGCCGTGACCACCGGGTCAAGTGCCTCGTGTATCTCGTCGCCGACGGACCGGAAGAAGGTCAGGGGCGCGCCGTACGGGTCGTAGACCTCGTCGGCCTCGGCCGTGGGCGCCAGCAGCCAGCCGCGCAGCGCCGCGGCCGCCCGGACCAGCGCGCGGGCCCGCGCGACCAGGCCGTCCTCCAGCGGCGGCAGCGTCGTCGGGTCTATCGCCCTGACCAGCCGGGTGAACTCCTTCAGCGTGAAGGTCCGCAGCCCGGCCGAATGGCCCATGGAGATGACCTGGGCCCGGTGGTCGCGGGTGGCGGTCAGCACCAGGTCGGCCGTGATCACATGCTCGTCGAGGAGTTCCCGGCCGGTGAAGCCGGAGGCGTCCGCGCCGAACTCGGCCAGCACGGCCTCCGCGTTGGCCTCCATCGGCGCGCCCTCATGACCCCAGGTGCCCGCGCTCTCCACGATCAGCCCGCCGCCCAGGATGCCCAGCCGCTCCCTCACGAAATGGCGGGTCAGCCGCTCGGTGATGGGCGAGCGGCACACGTTGCCGGTGCTGACGTGGAGGATGCGGAAGGTGTCGCGCGGGAATCCGAAGGTCGTCGTCTCCTCCGCGCTGCTGTCCCCGTTTCCTATGCCACGCATGGGGGTCCCCCCTGGTCGAGCGCAGCCGAGACCTCGGGGGATTCAGGGGCCGTCAATTCGCCACCTCAAGGTCGGGTACGACCTTTCGCAGCTCGTCCGGAGTGAGCGCGCCCTCGCGCAGCAGCACCGGCACGTCACCCGTGACGTCCACGATGGACGACGGCACGTTGGCGGGGGTCGGGCCGCCGTCGAGGTAGACGGACACGGAGTCCCCGAGCATCTGCTGGGCGGCGTCACAGTCCTCCGGCGCCGGGTGGCCGGTGAGGTTCGCCGACGACACGGCCATCGGGCCGACCTCGGTCAGCAGCTCGATGGCGACCGGGTGCAGCGGCATCCGCACGGCCACCGTGCCCCGGGTGTCGCCGAGGTCCCACTGGAGCGACGGCTGGTGCCGGGCGATCAGCGTGAGGGCGCCCGGCCAGAACGCGTCGACCAGCTCCCAGGCCATCTCGGAGAAGTCCGTGACGAGGCCGTGCAGGGTGTTCGGGGAACCGATGAGGACGGGCGTGGGCATGTTGCGGCCCCGGCCCTTGGCCTCCAGCAGGTCGGCCACGGCCTCCGCGGAGAACGCGTCGGCGCCGATGCCGTAGACGGTGTCGGTCGGCAGCACCACGAGTTCGCCCCGGCGGACGGCGGACGCGGCCTCACGCAGACCCGTCGTACGGTCGGTGGCGTCATTGGTGTCGTATCGCCGTGCCATGTCTAGCGGTCTCCTTCTGTTGTCGCTCGGTTCGCCTCCGCAATGCCCTGGGCCGGCCCGCCCGGCCGGGCCGCCGCGCGCGTCGGCGTCACGGCAGGGCCCTGCGGGCGGTCGCGAACCGGGGGCGGTTGTTGAGATCGGGATGGTCGGCCGCGTCGGCCCAGCCCCGCTCCTCGGTGAAGATCCACGGCACCTGGCCGCCCTGGGTGTCGGCGTGCTCGATGACCACGACGCCGCCGGGCCGCAGCAGCCGGTGCGCGGTGCGCTCCAGGCCACGGATCAGATCGAGGCCGTCCTCGCCGGAGAACAGCGCCAGCTCCGGGTCGTAGTCGCGGGCCTCGGGGGCGACGTACTCCCACTCGGTGAGCGGAATGTACGGCGGGTTGGAGATGACCAGGTCGACCTGGCCGTCGAGGTCCGGGAAGGCGTCCAGGGCGTTGCCCTGGCGCAGATCCACCCTGGAGCCCGCCATGTTCTTGCGGGTCCACCGGAGGGCTTCCTCGGACAGCTCGACGGCGTGCACGCGCGAGCGCGGCACCTCCTGGGCGAGGGCCAGCGCGATGGCGCCGGAGCCGGTGCACAGGTCGACGATGAGCGGTTCGACCACGTCCATGGCGCGCACGGCGTCTATGGCCCAGCCGACCACCGACTCGGTCTCCGGCCGCGGCACGAAGACCCCGGGTCCGACCTGAAGCTCCAGATACCGGAAGTAGGCGCGCCCGGTGATGTGCTGAAGCGGCTCGCGCTGCTCGCGGCGGGCGACGACCTCCCAGTAGCGGGCGTCGAAGTCGGAGTCCTTCACGGAGTGCAGCTCGCCCCGCTTCACACCGTGCACGAACGCGGCGAGTTCCTCCGCGTCGTTGCGGGGCGAGGGCACGCCGGCGTCCGCCAGCCGCTGGGTGGCCTGGGCCACCTCCGCGAGCAGCACGCTGCGGGAGGTCGGGGGTCGCCCCCCAAAAGGTTGCTGCACGCTCGTCCTCCGGTGTTCGCTACGTCGCCCAGTCGTCCTGGGCGCCTCAGGCCGCGGCCAGCTTCGCCGCCGAGTCCGCGTCGACACATGCCTGGATCACCGCGTCGAGTTCGCCGTCCAGGACCTGGTCCAGGTTGTACGCCTTGAAGCCGACACGGTGGTCCGAGATGCGGTTCTCCGGGAAGTTGTACGTACGGATCTTCTCGGAGCGGTCGACGGTACGGACCTGGCTGCGCCGGGCGTCGGCGGCTTCCTTCTCCGCCTCCTCCTGCGCCATGGCGAGCAGCCTGGAGCGCAGGATACGCAGTGCCTGCTCCTTGTTCTGCAACTGGCTCTTCTCGTTCTGGCAGGAAGCGACGACTCCGGTCGGGATGTGCGTGATGCGCACGGCGGAGTCGGTGGTGTTGACGGACTGGCCGCCCGGTCCTGAGGACCGGTAGACGTCGATACGGAGGTCATTGGGGTTGATCTCCACGTCCACCTCCTCGGCCTCGGGGGTGACGAGGACACCGGCCGCCGAGGTGTGGATCCGGCCCTGCGACTCGGTGGCGGGCACCCGCTGCACCCGGTGCACCCCGCCCTCGTACTTCAGCCGGGCCCATACGCCCTGCCCCGGCTCGGTCTGCCCACGGGACTTCACCGCGACCTGGACGTCCTTGTAGCCGCCCAGCTCGGACTCGGTGGAGTCGATGATCTCGGTCTTCCAGCCGACGCGCTCGGCGTAGCGCAGATACATGCGCAGCAGGTCACCGGCGAACAGGGCCGACTCGTCGCCGCCCGCGCCCGCCTTGATCTCCAGGATGACGTCCTTGTCGTCGCTGGGGTCACGCGGGATCAGCAGGAAGCGCAGCTTCTCGGTCAGTTCCTCGCGCTGCTTCTCCAGCTCCTTGACCTCGGCGGCGAACTCCGGGTCGTCCGCGGCCAGTTCACGGGCCGTGTCGATGTCGTCGCCGAACTGCTTCCAGGAGCGGTAGGCGGCGACGATCGGAGTCAGCTCGGCGTAGCGCTTGTTGAGCCGGCGCGCGTTGGCCTGGTCGGCGTGCACCGACGGATCGGCGAGCCGCTTCTCCAGGTCGGCGTGCTCACCGACGAGTTCCTCGACGGCCTCGAACATCTTGGGGCTCCTGTACTGCTCGGAAAAGGGGAAGGCGGGCGACCAAAAACGCCGGTCCCGGGCGTGCCCCGGTGAGGGGCACGGCCGTGGACCGGCGCATGGGGGCTCGCTACTTCTTGGAGCCGGCGGCAGCCTTGCCGAAGCGGGCCTCGAAGCGGGCCACACGGCCACCGGTGTCGAGGATCTTCTGCTTGCCCGTGTAGAACGGGTGGCACTCGGAGCAGACCTCGGCCCGGATGGTGCCGGAGTCGATGGTGCTGCGGGTGGTGAACGACGCGCCACAGGTGCAGCTGACCTGCGTTTCGACGTACGCGGGGTGGATGTCGCGCTTCAAGGTGTCTCCTAGGTTTCGGGAGGGCGCCGGGTCGCTGCCGCGGGGTGCGGGGCGTGAACCGGAGCCGACGTCCCAGTCTGCCAGGACTGGGGCCATCCCCCAAAACCGGGGACGCGGCCCTTCTATTCCGCCATGCCGCTCCGCTGGTTCCGCCGGGCGCCCAAGGGGGTGCCACCTTGGCGCCGTGGGCGGGTGCCGGTTCGATGGAGCTGGGCGCGCAGTTCCCCGCGCCCCTGGGGGGCGGGCGTGGTCATTCGCTGGGCGGCCGAGTGGGGGCGCCCAGCAGAGTGCCACTGTCTCGCCGTGGGCGGGTGACGGTTCATTGTGGCTGGGCGCGCAGTTCCCCGCGCCCCTGGGGGGCGGGCGTGGGCCTTCGTCGGGCGGCCGCGTGGGGGCGCAACGGGGTGCCGCCTTGGCGCCGTGGGCGAGCATCGGTTCGGTGGGGCTGGCGCGCCCAAGGGGGTGCCACTGTCTCATCGCGGGCGAGTGCCGGTTCGATGGGGCTGATCGCGCAGTTCCCCGCGCCCCTGGGCAGCGGGCGTGGGTCTCGTCTCTTGTGGGGTGCTGGGGGTTCAGGGGGTGGTGATGACCTTGTTGGCTTTGCCTGTTGCTGTTTGGTGGGTGGCTGACTTCGGGATCGGGGTGTCGTTCTTCAGGGCCGTCCAGACCAGCTGGGACCTGGTCTTGTCGAGGATGACCCGGTTGGGGTCGGCGGGGTCGTACTGGACCGGCATCGTGACCATGGTCATGTGCGACGCGCTGATGCCCTTGAGCCCGTTCGCGAAGCTGACGAGCGAGTTGACCGAGCCGAGGTCGGAGTCGGTGGTGACGGCCTTGGTGGCGGCGTCGGCGAGACCGTACAGCTTCGTCGGGTCGCTGAGGACACCGATCTGCTTGACCTGCTCGGCCAGCGCCTTGACGAACGCCTGCTGGAGCTGGATGCGGCCGAGGTCGGAGCCGTCGCCGACGCCGTGCCGGGTGCGGACCAGGCCGAGCGCCTGCTCACCGGTCAGCTGGTGGGTGCCGGCGGTCAGGTCGAGATGGCTCTGCGGATCGTTGATGTCCTGGGTGGTGGTGACCGTGACCCCGCCCAGTTCGTCGATGAGCTTCTGGAAGCCGCTGAAGTCGACCTCCAGATAGTGGTCCATGCGAAGGCCGGTGAGGGATTCGACGGTCTTGACCGCGCAGGCGGCGCCGCCGGTGGAGTAGGCGGAGTTGAACATCACGCCGTTCGCGGCCGGGTGGCTGCCGCCGTCGGTGTCGGTGCACTCGGGCCGGTCGACCAGCGTGTCGCGGGGCACGGAGACCACGCCGGCCGTCTTGTGGCCCTCGTAGATGTGCACGATCATCGCCGTGTCGGAGCGTGCGCTGCCGTCGTCGGCGCCGCCGCCGAGCTTCTTGTTGGAGCCGGAACGCGAGTCCGAGCCGAGGACCAGGATGTTCTCGGAGCCGTTGTCGGCCTTCGTCGGCCGGTCGGTGCCCAGGGCCTGGTTGATGTCGACGCTCTTGATGTTGCCGTTGAGCTTGAAGTACACGTACCCGGCGCCCGTGCCGCCCAGCACCACGATGCCCGCGGCCGTCCAGGCCGTGATCAGCAGGGCCTTGCTGCGCTTGCGCGTCCTGCGATGGCGGGACCGCTTGGTGCCGGACTCGGGTATGCCGGGCCCCGGCGTGCTCTCGGCGGACATGTGCTCCTCGGTCCTGGTCGGGTGCTTCGGTTACCCCCTGCTTCCGGGGACGGTCACGATGCCTGTCGCACCATCGTCGCTCCGCCTGGTCAGACGGCGAAACCGGGGACAGGGTTGCATGACGTGCTGTGCCCGCCCTGTGCGCGGGCGGGCACAGCGAGTGGCGACCCGAGCCGGCCGGGACCGGCTCACCTGGGCTTTCAGCCCCAGATGTCGTACTGCTGGTAACCGGTGCCGAGCGAGACCCTTGTGGTGAAGATCTCGCTGGTGCCCTTGCCACTGCCCTTGTACAGGTACAGCGTGCCGCTCTTGGTACGGGCCAGGAAGTCGGCCTTGCCGTCGCCGGTGAAGTCGCCGACGGCGTCGAAGGCGTCGAAGCCGGTCCAGGCGCTGCGGACCTTGACCCGGGCGGAGAACGCCCCGCTGCCGGCCTTGCCGGTGCCCCTGTACAGGTACAGGTCCCCGGTGCTGCTCTTGCGGGCCAGCAGATCGGCCTTGCCGTCACCGTTGAAGTCGCCGTGGCCGCGGACCATGTTGTACTGGTTCCAGCCCGTGCCGACCTTCACGCGCGAGCCGAAGGTGCCGTTGCCCTTGCCCGGGTAGATCCACAGGGTCCCGCCGGAGTCGACGGACAGCACGTCGGGCAGGTAGTCGCCGGTGACATCACCGGGCGTGATGATCCGGGTACGGGTCTTCCAGCCGGTGAAGATCTTCGTCTGCGCCCAGGAGCCGCTGGCGATCACGTAGTGCATCCAGTAGACGTCGCCGGTGCCGCTGTCGCGGACCACCAGGTCCTGGATGCCGTCACGGTTGAGGTCGGTCTGCAGGACGACGTTGACGCCGTTCCAGTTGCCCCAGGAGACGCGGGCGCCGAACGAGGACCCCTTGGAGTCCTTCTCGTAGCCGGTCTTGGTGGCGGCGGCGCGCACCCAGACATCGGCCTTGCCGTCGGTGTGGCTGAGGTTGGCGTCGTCGACCTGCGCGTAGGCGGCGCCGACGTAGGTGCTGACCTTGCTGAAGACGCTGTAGGCGCCCTTGGCGACGCAGTCCGTCACGCCCCAGGAGACGACGCCCACGATCCGGCCGCCGACCACGAGCGGGCCTCCGGAGTCGCCGTTGCAGGCGGAGGTGGTGCCGGTGTCGCTGCCGGTGGCGGGCTTGCCCGCGCACACCATGTGGCCCTTGACGAAGTCGGCGCCGTAGGCGCGGGCGCAGGTGGTGTCCGACTGGACGGGCAGTGTGGCCGTCTTCAGCGTCGGCGAGATGTCGTCGGAGGTGGAGCTGGTGCGGCCCCAGCCGTACACCTTGGCGCTGGTGCCCGACGCGTACGAGGCGGTGTCGCCGGACGTCGTCATCCGGATCGGCGTGGCCTTGACCGGGGCGCCCAGGGTGAGCACCGCGATGTCGTTGTCGAGCGTGCTGGCGCTGTACGACGCGTGGTTCCACTGGCGCAGTACGCCGGTGACGGTGCCGCCGTGTAGGTCCGTGTCGCCGGATGCGTCGCTGGTCGGCAGTTGGGCGGTGCCGGTGACGATGGCGCCGTTGGCCTTCCAGTTGTAGCCCTTGACGCAGTGCGCGGCGGTCAGGATCTTCGTCGGCGAGACGACCGCGCCGCCGCAGAAGAAGCCGATGTCGTCGGTCTCGGCGGCGGTGCCCCGGTCGTCGTAGTACCAGAGCTGGGCCATCCACGGGGCCGAGGTGATGGTGGTCTGGCTGCCGCCGATGATCTTCGGGTCGATGCCGGTGGCGCGGGTGTCCGCGCTCAGCGACGCCTTCCTGACCGGCCGGCCCGCGGTGTCGTCGCCGGCGAGGGCGCCCGCGACGCGCTGCTCCAGCGTGGCGAGCGAGGGTGTGGCGAGGGCCGGCTCGACGGTCGGGGTCGGCAGGGCGGTGGCCGCGCCCGCGGAGGTGGTCAGCAGCGTGGCGGCGAGGGCGGCGGCTACGCCGACGGCGGCGACGGGCAGCCCGATGCGTATCCGGCGTCTGTGACGGCCGCCGGACAGGGTGGTAAGCAAGGAAGTCCCCCCAGCTGAACAAGCGTTGGAAGGGGTGCAAGACAGCACACCCGTTCCTATCAGCGCCAAAAGGCCGACCCTCGTCACTCATCGACGAGAGCCGACCCAAAGGAGCCCCAAAGGGGCGCGGGGAACTGCGCGCCAAGCCACAGCTCACCCGCACCCAACCCACAAGGGGCGCGGGGAACTGCGCGACCAGCCACAACCCACCCGCAGCCGACCCACAACAGTCAGCCCCTCAAGGGGCGCGGGGAACTGCGCGACCAGCCACACCCCACCCGCGCCCAACCAACGACAGTCAGCCCCCAGGGGCGCGGGGAACTGCGCGACCAACCACAACCCACCCGCAGCCGACCCACAACAGCCACCCCCACAAGGGGCGCGGGGAACTGCGCGACCAGCCACAACCCACCCGCAGTCGCCCGAACCACAGACGACCAACGGCGCCACCGCCCCCGGCCAAACCCAGCGGAGCGGCTAGTCGCCGTTACCAGGCGCCGGCGTCGTCTTCTGGATCTGCATCAGGAACTCGACGTTCGACTTGGTCTGCTTCATCTTGTCGAGCAGCAGCTCGATCGCCTGCTGCTGGTCGAGCGCGTGCAGCACCCGCCGCAGCTTCCAGACGATGGACAGCTCCTCGTTGCCGAGCAGGATCTCTTCCTTGCGCGTACCGGACGCGTCGACGTCCACCGCCGGGAAGATCCGCTTGTCGGCGAGCTTCCGGTCGAGCTTCAGCTCCATGTTGCCGGTGCCCTTGAACTCCTCGAAGATCACCTCGTCCATGCGGGACCCGGTGTCCACCAGTGCGGTGGCGAGGATGGTCAGCGAGCCGCCGTCCTCGATGTTGCGGGCCGCACCGAAGAACCGCTTCGGCGGGTACAGGGCGGTCGAGTCGACACCACCGGACAGGATGCGGCCGGAGGCCGGCGCGGCCAGGTTGTAGGCGCGGCCGAGACGCGTGATCGAGTCGAGCAGCACGACGACGTCATGGCCCAGTTCCACCAGCCGCTTGGCCCGCTCGATGGCCAGCTCGGCGACCGTGGTGTGGTCCTCGGCCGGGCGGTCGAAGGTCGAGGAGATGACCTCGCCCTTGACCGACCGCTGCATGTCGGTGACCTCTTCCGGACGCTCGTCGACGAGGACGACCATCAGGTGGCACTCGGGGTTGTTGTGGGTGATCGCGTTGGCGATCGCCTGCATGATCATGGTCTTGCCGGTCTTCGGCGGGGCCACGATCAGACCGCGCTGGCCCTTGCCGATGGGCGAGACGAGGTCGATGATCCGGGTGGTGAGGACGCCGGGGTCGGTCTCCAGGCGGAGCCTGTCCTGCGGGTACAGCGGGGTCAGCTTGTTGAACTCCGGTCGGCCGCGCCCGTGTTCGGGAGCCATGCCGTTGACGGAGTCCAGGCGGACCAGCGCGTTGAACTTCTCGCGCCGCTCGCCTTCCTTGGGCTGGCGGACCGCGCCGGTGATGTGGTCGCCCTTGCGCAGGCCGTTCTTGCGGACCTGGGCGAGGGAGACGTACACGTCGTTCGGACCCGGAAGGTAACCGGACGTACGGATGAAGGCGTAGTTGTCGAGGATGTCCAGGATGCCCGCGACGGGGATCAGGACGTCGTCCTCGGCGAGCTGCGGCTCGGCGATCTCGTCACGGCCGCGGCGCCCACGCCGGTCACGGTAGCGTCCGCGCCGACCCCGGCGCCCGCCCTCGAAGTCGTCGTCGTCCTGCTGCTGCCGGTCCTGGCGGCCGCCCTGCTGGTTCTGCTGCCGGCCGCCCTGGCCCTGGCCCTGCTGCTCGTCGCCCTTGCCCCGGCGGTCGCGGTCCCGGTCCCGCCCGCGCTCGCGGCGGTCGCGGCGGCCGCGGCCCTCGCCCTCGCCGCCGTCGCCCTTGGCCTCGCCCTGCGCGGAGCCGCCGGCCTGCTCGGCCGATGTCACGGGCTTGGCGGCCGGCGTCTCGGCCCTGGTCTCGGTCTTCGCCTCGGCGACGACGGTCTCGGGGCTGCCCGCCTCGGCGGTGGCGCGGCGCCGCCTGCGCTCGGCGGGGGCGCCGTCATCGGTGCCCGTCTGCTCGGCGGGGGCCGAGACCTTGGGAGAGGGCTGGCCGGGGATCTCGATCTGCTGCTGGGCCACGGCCTTGTCGGCGGGCGCCTCGGCCTTGGCCTCGGTTTTCTTGTCCGCCTCCTCGCCCGTACGGGTCCGGGAGGTGGCCCGGCGCTTCGGCTTGGTCTCGGTGGCGTCCGCCTTGGCCGCGGGGGCACTTGCCCCGGCGGGGGCGCCCCCGGCCTGCGCCTCCTTGATGACCTCGATCAGCTGGCTCTTGCGCATGCGCGCCGTGCCCCTGATGCCGAGGCCGGATGCGACCTGCTGCAACTCGGCCAGCACCATGCCCTCAAGGCCGGTACCGCGGCGCCGCCGGGAGCCGGCACCGCTGGCAGGCGCGGAGGCGTCCGTGGCGGGCGCGGCAGCGGTCTCCTCGACACGTGCGCCCATCAGATCGGTGGTGTCGCTCACGAAGGGTCCTTCCCTGGAGCGGACGTCGGCCTGTCTGGCTCGGCGACCGGTTGTGCTGTCCGGCTTCGGCCCTTGCTGTGTGGACCGTGCCGGGGCGGTGGTCCGCCAAAGCGGCGGAAGAGATTTCTGGTGATGGCGCTTCCTTGAGCCGTGGCACCCAGTGTCACGTGGCGTGGTCGCACCGATTCCGGAGCGTGCCCGGCGATCCGCTCAATGCCCTAGTGCGGCGTACTGCCCAGGTACGACGTACAGGACACGAAGTGGCTTGGGAGGCTCCCGGAAGAATGTCTGTCCCGGACGGGGACACGAAGCACCTCGCCATGGTGGGGTCGGGTGCAGACTTGAGGTTAACACTACCGGATCCAACAAACATTCCCCCTCTCCAAATCCGGCAACCGGGTGTCAGGTCGCAAGCGGCAGCACGCTCGCTCCCTGGAGGTCAAGGCCCAGCCGGTTGGCGGCCCAGCCGACGCCCGCCAGGGCCTGCACCTTGTCGGCGGTGCCGGCGTCGGCCAGCGCCATGACGGTGGGTCCGGCGCCGGAGATCACCGCGGGGATCCCGTCGGCGCGCAGCCGCTCCACCAGCGCGGCGCTCTCCGGCATCGCCGGTGCGCGGTACTCCTGGTGGAGGCGGTCCTCGGTGGCGGGCAGCAGCAGCTCGGGGCGCCTGGTCAGGGCCTCGACGAGCAGGGCGGCACGGCCCGCGTTGGCGGCGGCGTCGACGTGCGGCACGGTGCGCGGCAGCAGGCCGCGCGCGGTCTCGGTGAGAACCGGCTTCCCGGGCACGAAAACCACCGGAACGATGGAATTGTCGGGCTCCATCCTGATGGCCCGGGCGGCGCCCTCCTCGGTCCAGGACAGGGTGAAGCCGCCGAGCAGACACGCCGCCACATTGTCGGGGTGGCCCTCGATCTCGGTGGCCAGTTCCAGCAGGGCGGGGTCGTCGAGCCGGGCCTCGCCGCCTATGGTCACCGCCCGCGCGGCGACGATGCCCGCGCAGATGGCGGCGGAGGAGGAGCCGAGACCCCGGCCGTGCGGAATGCGGTTGGCGCAGACGATCTCCAGGCCCCGCGGCTGCCCGCCCAGCAGGTCGAAGGCGGTGCGCAGGGAGCGTACGAGGAGGTGGTTCTCGTCACGTGCGAGCGTCTCGCTGCCCTCGCCCGCGATGTCGATGTGCAGTCCGGAGTCGGCGACCCGGACGACCACGTCGTCGTAGAGCCCCAGCGCGAGGCCGAGGGCGTCGAAGCCCGGGCCGAGGTTGGCGCTGGTGGCGGGAACGCGCACCCGGACGGCGGCGGCGCGGAACGCTGGACCGGCCATCGCTCGATGACTCTCCTTGAGCTGCGTGCTTGTCGAATGACATTCGATGCGTACGTAGGTGACCTCGGGCCGCGGAGACGACGCGGCACCGCTGTATGCGTGGCATATGCGGCAGGCGGGTTCTGTACAGCCTATCGAAGGAAGGTTCTGCGGCGACATAGGGCGCACGGGAGGCGCACGATGCGTGTCGCAAGCCCCCCGTGCACCCCTCCTAGGGAGTCCCCGGGTCAGGTCCTGGGGAGTCCCCGGGTCAGGACGCCGGAAAGGCGGCCCGGCCGACCCGTCCGAAAGGGGTGCCGGTCCGGCCGCCGAGGCCGTCAGGCCAGACCCAGCCGCTGGGCCGCGGAGGCCGCGTCGACCGGGACCGTGACCGGCTGCGGGGCGCCCGCGACGGCCCAGTCGGGGTCCTTGAGGCCGTTTCCGGTGACCGTGCAGACGATGCGCTGACCGGGGTCGACCCGGCCCTGCTCGGCGGCCTTCAGCAGGCCGGCCACCGACGCGGCGGACGCGGGCTCCACGAAGACGCCCTCCTGCGCCGCCAACAGCCGGTAGGCGCGCAGGATCTCACGGTCCGTCACCTCGTCGATGAGGCCGCCCGACTCGTCCCGGGCCCGCAGCGCGTACTGCCAGGAGGCGGGGTTGCCGATGCGGATGGCGGTGGCGATGGTCGAGGGGTCCTTGACGATCTCGCCGCGTACGATCGGGGCGCTGCCCGAGGCCTGGAAGCCCCACATCCGCGGGGTCCCGGCCGCCACCCCGCCGGCGGCGTACTCCTGGTAACCCTTCCAGTACGCGGTGATGTTGCCCGCGTTGCCGACCGGCAGCACATGGATGTCCGGGGCGTCGCCCAGCATGTCCACGATTTCGAAGGCGGCCGTCTTCTGCCCCTCGATACGCACCGGGTTGACCGAATTGACCAGCGCCACCGGGTAGTTGTCGCTCAGGTTACGGGCGAGCGTGAGGCAGTCGTCGAAGTTGCCGTCGACCTGGAGGATCTTCGCGCCGTGCACCAGCGCCTGCCCCATCTTGCCGAGCGCGATCTTGCCCTGCGGGACCAGCACGGCCGAGACCATCCCGGCCCGCACCGCGTACGCGGCGGCCGAGGCGGAGGTGTTGCCGGTGGATGCGCAGATGACCGCCTGGGCCCCCTCCTCCTTGGCCTTGCTGATGGCCATGGTCATGCCGCGGTCCTTGAAGGACCCCGTCGGGTTGGCACCCTCCACCTTCAGGTGGACCTCGCAGCCCGTGCGCTCGGAGAGCACCTGCGCGGGCACGAGGGGCGTGCCGCCCTCACGGAGCGTCACGACCGGCGTGCTGTCGGATACCGGCAGCCGGTCCCGGTACTCCTCGATGATTCCGCGCCACTGGTGGGTCATTGCTGGTTACTCTCCTTCAACCCGCATGATGCTGGCGACACCCCGCACGGTGTCGAGCTTGCGCAGCGCCTCGACGGTCCCCGACAGGGACGCGTCCGACGCACGATGGGTGACGACAACGAGCGACGCTTCCCCGCCCTCCCGTCGCCCACCACCACCCTGTTCGATGGCGACTGCGTCGCCGCCGCTCTGATTTCTGCCCTGCTGCCGAACCGTATCGATGGAAACACCGTGCTCGGCGAACACGGTGGCGACCTGGGCGAGAACACCCGGTTTATCGGCTACGTCGAGGCTGATGTGGTAGCGCGTGACGACCTCGCCCATGGGCGAGACGGGCAGCGCCGCGTACGCCGACTCGCCGGGCCCCGTGGCTCCGCCCAGCCGGTTGCGGCAGACGGCCACCAGGTCACCGAGGACCGCGGACGCGGTGGGCGCGCCGCCCGCGCCGGGACCGTAGAACATCAGCTGCCCGGCGGCGTCCGACTCCACGAACACGGCGTTGTACGCGCCGCGCACGGAAGCGAGCGGGTGGGTCAGCGGAATCATCGCGGGGTGCACGCGCGCGGTGACCGACCCGCCGTCCTCGGCGCGCTCGCAGATGGCGAGCAGTTTGATGGTGCAGCCCATCTGTTTGGCCGAGGCGAAGTCGGCGGCGGTGACCTCGGTCATGCCCTCGCGGTAGACGTCGTCGAGGCGCACGCGCGTGTGGAAGGCGATCCCGGCGAGGATGGCGGCCTTGGCCGCGGCGTCGAAGCCCTCGACATCGGCGGTCGGATCGGCCTCCGCGTACCCGAGGGCGGTGGCCTCGTCCAGCGCCTCCTGGTAGCCGGCCCCCGTGGAATCCATCTTGTCGAGGATGAAGTTGGTCGTGCCGTTGACGATGCCGAGCACGCGGTTGACCTTGTCCCCCGCGAGCGACTCGCGCAGCGGCCGGATCAGCGGGATGGCACCGGCGACGGCGGCCTCGTAGTACAGGTCCTCGCCGTTCTCCTCGGCCGCGGCGTGCAGGGCGGCGCCGTCCTGGGCGAGCAGCGCCTTGTTGGCGGAGACGACGGAGGCGCCGTGCTCGAAGGCCGTGGTGATGAGGGTGCGGGCGGGCTCGATGCCGCCGATCACCTCCACGACGACGTCGATGTCCCCGCGCTTGACCAGGGCGGTGGCATCGGTGGTGACCAGGGCCGGGTCGATGCCCTGGCGCACCCGGTCGGGACGGCGCACGGCCACGCCCGCCAGTTCCACCGGCGCTCCGACGCGGGCGGCGAGGTCGGCGGCGTGCGTCGTCATGATGCGCGCCACCTCTGAGCCGACAACCCCACAGCCCAGCAGCGCCACCTTCAGCGGACGCGTACGCATCATCCGACCTCGTTTCCTCATACCGTCTACGGTGGGACCAGTCTCACTCACCGGACGGCGGTTTCTCCCCTTCGTCCGGATCGTGAGACGTCGATTTCATTGTGCCGAGCCGGAAAACCGGAGATCTTCCGGCCCCGCGGACGCCGTCGTCGTCCGCTGCCCTCGCCCGCTGCCGTCGTCGGACCACCAGTGTCCCGCGACGCGACGGCGGGCCACCTGAAGCCGGACTCACCCGACGTCGAGCCGCAGCAGGTCCTCCTCCGTCTCGCGCCGCACGATCACCCGGGCCGCACCGTCGCGCACCGCGACCACCGGCGGCCTGAGCGCGTGGTTGTAGTTGCTGGCCATGGACCGGCAGTAGGCGCCGGTCGCCGGGACCGCGATGAGGTCACCGGGTGCCAGGTCGGCCGGCAGGAACGCGTCCTTGACCACGATGTCCCCGCTCTCGCAGTGCTTGCCGACGACCCGGCACAGCATCGGCCCGGCATCCGAAGCCCGGGAGACGAGCGCCACGCTGTACTCGGCGTCGTACAGCGCGGTCCGGATGTTGTCGGACATGCCGCCGTCGACGGAGACGTACGTCCGCAGCCCGTCGAGCGGCTTGACCGTGCCGACCTCGTACAGCGTGAACGCGGTCGGTCCGACGATGGCGCGGCCGGGCTCCACGGAGATGCGCGGGGTGCGCAGCCGGGCGGCCTCACAGGCGCGGGAGACGATCTCGGTGAGCGCCTTGGCGATCTCGTGCGGCTCACGCGGGTCGTCGCCGCTGGTGTACGCGATCCCGAGCCCGCCGCCCAGGTCGATCTCCGGCAGTTCCACGCCGTGCTCGTCCCGGATGTCCTGGAGCAGGCCGACCACCCGGTGGGCGGCGACCTCGAAGCCGGACATGTCGAAGATCTGCGACCCGATGTGGGAGTGGATCCCGATGACCTCAAGCCCGTCGAGCTGCAACGCCCGCCGCACCGCCTCCGCGGCCTGCCCGCCGGCCAGCGGGATGCCGAACTTCTGGTCCTCGTGCGCGGTGGCGATGAACTCGTGGGTGTGGGCCTCGACGCCCACGGTGACCCGGATCTGGACCTTCTGCCGCTTCCCCAGGGACTGCGCGATGTGCGCGACCCGCACGATCTCCTGGAACGAGTCGAGGACGATCCGGCCGACGCCCGCCCGCACGGCCCGTTCGATCTCCTCGGCGGACTTGTTGTTGCCGTGGAAGGCGATCCGCTCGGCCGGCATGCCCGCCGAGAGCGCGGTGGCCAGCTCGCCCCCGGAGCACACGTCCAGGTTGAGCCCCTCCTCGTGCAGCCAGCGCACCACGGCCCGCGACAGGAACGCCTTCCCGGCGTAGAAGACGTCGGCGTCGTGCCCGAAGGCGGTGCGCCAGGCCCGCGCCCGGGTGCGGAAGTCCTCCTCGTCGAGGACGTACGCGGGCGTGCCGAACTCCTCGGCGAGCCGCTTGACGTCGATGCCGCCCACGGTGACGACGCCGTCGGCGCCGCGGCCGACGGTGTGCGCCCACACCTTGGGGTCGAGCGCGTTCAGGTCGGCGGGCGGGGCGGAGTAGTGGCCCTCCGGGAGGACGTCGGCGTGACGGGGCCCGGCGGGATGTGCGGAACGACTCATGGCAGTGGCTCTCTGACTCTCAGGCTCTCAAGGCTTGCTCCGGTGCTCTCCGGGGTCTTCACCGGGGCACTCAGAGGTGGTCGGGGGCATCGATGCCGAGCAGGGACAGGCCGCCGGCCAGCACCGTCCCGACGGCTTCGGCGAGCGCGAGCCGGGCGCGGTGGGCGGCCGAGGGTTTCTCGTCGCCGTGCGGCAGAACGGTCAGCAGAAACGGCAGCGCGGCATCGGCGACGGCGACGAGGTGCCGCGCGATCCGGTCCGGACCACGGTGCAGGGCCGCGGCGCGGAGGATACGGGGGTAATCGGCGAGGACGACGAGAAGCGGGCGTACGGCTGCGGCCGGGGGGTGGGGGGCGAGGATGCCGCGGGGGGGTGTGGCGGGGGGGTGGGTCGAGGCGACCGTACTGGTGGTTGTGCTGCCGGCTCCTGCAGGTGTGGCTGTGCCGGCGGCCATGGCTGGTGTGATGGCCGTATGTGTGACCGTCGGGCCGGCCGGGGCAGCCGTCGGGCCGGTCAGGTCGTCGCCGAAGATCCGGTTCTCGCCGGGGGTCAGGTCGTCGCCGGGTTCGGCGGTGAAGCCGAGGCGGGCGGCGTTGCGGGTGAGGGCCCGGGTGCGGGCGTACGCGTAACGGACCCGGAAGAGGGGATTGCCCTCACGCTGCACCAGATGGTCGGCGGTGATCCGGGGCCGGTCGTGCGGGGCGGGGTACAGCAGCGCCCAGCGGGCGGCGTCGGGTCCGAGCGGTGCGGGGTCCTCCGGGGCCGGCACGGGACGCAGGTTCACCGGCTCACCGTGCTCGATCTCTACCCGGCCGCCCTGGGCCGCCACGATCCGCACCAGCGCGTCGGCGACGACCTCGGCCCGCGCCTCGTACGGCACCCGCAACGCGACGATCTGCCCGGCGAGCGCGTCACCGTGACCGTAGGCGGTCCCCCGGTCCCGGATCTCGCGCACGAGCGCACCGACGGATGCCGCGCCCGGCTCAAGGCTGATGTTGATGAACCCGGGGCCGGTGACGACGACGTCCCCGATCCCCTCGGCGCCGACGAGATACGGCCGCAGAATCTCGGCGACCCGCCGAGCGGGCTTCCCGGCCGACCGGGCGAGCTGCAGGGCGACGTTGGTGGCGTAGTCCCCGCACCCCCCAGGCCCTGGCACGGTGACCACGACCCGCTCAGGCAGGGTCACGCTCAGTTCTCCCCCGTCCACAGCACGACGCACCGCGTCCAGCACGGTACGGGAGAGCTCGACGGGGGTCACGGGACAAGCGTAGGGGAGGAGCGGGGTGCCCAGGCGAACAGGTTCGACCAGGACCGCGATACGCACACCGCCGCCGAGCACGAGGCGACGCCGAAAGGCCCGAAGACGCGCGGCTCCAGAGCCCAGGCCCCCGGAACGCCGAGGCGACACAACGCCCCACACCCACCGATCTCCCGCCCCCGAGCTGTCAGGCACCCAGGAGGGGCCGCGGGAAACGCCACAACGCACCCACACCCACACCCACACCCACCGAACACCCGAAACGCCCCGAGCCAATAGGCACCTCGGGCTGGCGGGCCGACGGGCGCCGGGGCGACGGGCCGACGGGCCGACGGGCCCGGGGTCGACGGGACAGCGAGGCGGCCGGACGGCGAGGCGCGGGGCGACGGGGCGGCCGGGCGGCGAGGATACGAGCCAGCGAAACGGCGAGCCGACGGCCGGCCGGCGGCGGGACGGCGAGGCGACGGTCGGCCGGGCGGGCGACGGGGCCACGGGGCGACGAGCCAGCCGAACGGCGAGGATACAAGCCGGCGGAGCGGCGGGCCGACGGGCGAGGGAAGGCGAGCCATCGGGGCGACAGACCGGCCGACCGGCGGGACAACGGGCCGACGGCCGGCGAGGCGACGGCCGACCGGGCGGACGGGCGGACAACGAGCCAGCCGGACGGCGACGAAGCGAGCCGGCGGAGCAACGGGACGGCGAGGCGGCCCACCTCACCTCATGTCCAGGCCCTCTCTTGCTCATGCCTTCTCGTACTCATGCCCTCGCCGCGCTCTCGACTCCCCGCCCAGCCCCCGCAGGCCAAGGGCGCCCGAACCGTTCCATCCACTCCGCGTCGCACTCACACCAATCCACGCACGTACCCACCCACTGGTCGACCGCCGCGCTGGCCGGAGAACTCAGAGAACTCGGAGAACTAGGAATCAGCCGGAGAACTCGGAGTCAGGGGTACGCGCCCCTTCCCCGACATCCCCCGCTTCCAGACCGCCCTCAAGCGCAGGACCACCCACCCCACCGATTTCCGCCTTGGCATCGACGTCCCCACCAAGATCACCACCGCGGGAACCACCCACACCCCCGCCACCCACCTGCCGCCCGGCCCCCTCACGCCCCCGCTCAAGCAGGCGCCGTACGAGCCGTACGAGCTCGGCGGGCTCGAAGGGCTTGGCGAGAAAGGCATCGACACCGACGTCGAGCCCGCCCTCGACCTCGTTCTGCGTACAGGCGCTGACGATGGCAAGCGGAAGATCATGCGTCCGCGGATCGGCCCGCAACTGCGCGGCGGTACGCAACCCGTCCAACCGGGGCATCACGACGTCCAGGGTCACGACGTCGGGCCGCACCTGATGAACCACATCCAGACACTCGGCACCGTCGGCCGCGGTCACGACCTCGATACCCTCCAGTTCGAGATTGACCCTGATCAGCTGTCGGATGACCTTGTTGTCGTCCACAACAAGCACCCGCCCCGAAGCGCCTGGCACACCACGAGAGTAGGTCGGGACCGGCCACCGCGTCCGGCTTTTCCCCACTTCCACCCGTCCGAGGGAGCCCCCACCGCCCCACCCACGGCAAACCCGTTCCTGATCACCCCGAAAGACCTGCTAGTGTTCTACCCGTCGCAACGAGCAACAGCTCCACACCCGACACGCCCCCGTAGCTCAGGGGATAGAGCAACGGCCTCCGGAGCCGTGTGCGCAGGTTCGAATCCTGCCGGGGGCACTTTGATTGAGGTGCCTAAAGACCCCGTGATCAGCGTGTTTGCTGAGTGCGGGGTCTTGTTGTTTGTGCAGCCGAATGCGGCTCGATGCAGCCCCATGACAGTGATCACGTAATGACGACGTAATGATCTTGATGGGCTTTCTGGCAGCTCAACGGCCGTTTCCGGCGCCTTGAGCGTAGCGCTGCGACACACCTCCGACACGGCGAAAGCCCCGGATCGCTCCGGGGCTTTCGCATGCTTCACCGTTCAGAAGCGGTTACGCAAGGTGGCCACCCAGTAGCCATGGCGGACCATCTCTGCTTCATCCGCCCCACCAACGACGAACCTCAGCGACGAGCCTTCAGCGATCGAGTCGAAGAGTGCGTCTGACCGTTCAACGACACGATCAGTGAATCGGTCCGGCAAGGGATCACCATCCCGCAACTGCGCCCGCGGTCGGCCAGGCTTAGGAATGATCGCGGCGTACCGACCGTCGTCCGTCTCAACGAACTCCGTCCATGGGTAGTACGTGGTGGAGTCGGCGCCTCCCTGCTGATGGAAGACGATGGCACGAAGGCGATCGTCCCGCCCCCAGGCCGCACGGCGAGCCCAAGCGACTCTCACACGATGCTTCCCCTGCTCACCCGCCGCCTCGTACCAACGAGTCCGATGGAAATCCTCAATGCCGCTACCGGGCCACCGGTAGGTCCATTCCCCGGTCTTCTCCTGAGCGGTGACCGACACCGAATCAGCAGCCGGGGTATGCCGCCGTTCGCCGTCACCGCGGCCAGCATGAGCGTCGATGATCTCATCTACCGCCCTGTGCAACTCTGCCCTGATCGCTTCGAGATCCACTCCCGCCTCTCCCTCCCTCACCGCGCCATGGCGCGGATCGAACCGCAACTTCACTTACCAAGTAGCGATTACATTTTCCAAGTATCGCTCTTCACTTGGCAAGTGGAAGAGCGATACTTGGCAGTCAAAGAGCTGGGTGTGCGGCCAGAGCACTCCAAGGCTGGTGCCTGTGAGCTCAGCGAGCCGTGTCACCTTCCAAGGTCGTCCTCTTTTCCTAGGCCCTCCAGGATCCGGTCATTCATCTCCTGCGCCTGGCCGTCGATGCACTTGGCGTAGATCATCAGAAGGACATCCACCGAGTGGCCGGCGCGAGCCGCCACCTCCGGGGCGGGAACGCCCGAGTTGAGCCACTGGGAGACGCCCGCGTGCCGGAGGTCGTATGGGCGAGACGCCAGGACGGCAGCGACCTGTTCGGGCGGGAACGCAAGAGCACGGGCTTGCTTCCAGGCGCGCGAGTACGACGAAGCGGCGATCACGTTGCCCCGCTCGCTGGAGAACAACCGGCCGTCGTCCGCCGGACCGAACTCCTTGATGTGGTCCTGGAGCATCCGCACGAGCGGGGGCGGTATCGGCACGATACGTACCTCGCCGTCGGCCCGCTGCTTCAGTCCGCGCCGGTCGTGCGCCTCGCCGGAATCAGTCCACGCCTTCCCGGCAGTGGGACGGGTCTCGGCCAGGTCGATTCGGCCCCAGCCCTTTTCCGGGAGCGTGCAGTCCGAGAGGCGGAGCCCGAGCGCCTCACCAGGGCGCATGGCCGCGTAGTACAGGCAGCCGAAGAACGCCCGTAACCGCCGGCCGCTCGCCCGGTCGTAGCCACCGACGTAGGTGAGCGCGGTGTGCAGCTCCCGAGCCTACCGGGGGTTGACCACTACCCGACGGTCAACCTCCTGCACGGCTCGCTTCCCCCTCTTACGTCGCACTCGGCTCAGCGGGTTCGAGGGCAGCGCCTCCAGCTCAACCCCGTATTCGAGGACGTTGAAGACCACCGCACGCCGCCGACAGTACGTCTGCGTCGCCGCAGGCTTGCCGTCGAGCTTCCGCGTGAGTGCGTCGATCAGGTCGTGGACGCGGGTTATCTCTTGGAGTTCGGCGACCGGCAGCGACGCTTTCTCGATCCATTTCACTGCTGCCGCGATCTCCTCGGGCCGATCACGCTCCCTCCGAGGCGGAGGCAGGACGTACGAACGCAGTGCCCGCCGCAGATCGGCCGGGGCAGGACGCCCACGGACCGACTTGACCAGCGCGGGCATCACCGTTGCCAGGGCATCGGTCATGCTGTCTCGCTGCTTCGCCGACGCCTCGGGCCACCGGGCATCGATGTACTTCAGCACCAGCTCCAGCAGGGACAGAGCAGCCTTACCCCCGCGCAGGGAGTCGGGCAGACCGGTCACCGTGTCGAAGGGCTCGCCCTTGTCCGCCGCCCGAAGCAGCTTCGCCCGGAAGCGATCAGCGAGTGCCTTGGTCTTGTGCGACTCGTGAAACGGCTCGCCGTCCACGGACCACCGGACGAGGTACGTCGGTTTCTTCGCGGAGCGATTGATGCTCAGCTTCCAGATGACGACCTTGTACGACTTCACGACGCAGCCCCCTCCGCCCGCTCCTCCAACCAGTCGTTCAGCACGTCCCGCCGAACCCGGAGCTCCCCGTTCGGGAGCCGTATGCAGGGCGGAGCGAGCCACAGTTCCCGCCAGCGGTAGAAGGTGCGCCGCGAGATGCCGCCCAGTTCGTCGAGCACCTGGCGGACGGTGAGCAGTTCGGCAGACTTCACGCGGCTGTCACGCGCCATGGAGACCACCGCCCTCCCGCACCGAAGCGGCCAGGAGCGCCGCCGCCGGCGAGTAGCCGCGTCCCGCATAACGCCACTGGCCGACCGTGACAGTCGGACCTTCGACCAGACCGAGCGACGCCCGTTGCTGCTCCGCACGGTGATCGGCGCGCGCCTGCCGGAGCGCGGTCAGCGTTGTGGAGTAGCGGCGTGACTTGGTGGAGAAGTGCCCGCCGTACCCGAGCATGTGAGCCCACCGACGCAGCCCGAGCGGCTCGAACTCCGGCAGACCACCGAGCCACCAGCACGTACCGATCATGCGCAGCACGTGTGCACGCACCGGCAGCATGACCATGTCCCGCGCGTGGTAGATCCGGCCGTCCACCGCGCCGGCGGACTCGCCTCCCTTCGTGGCGTACTTGGCGATGTAGCCCGCCACGGCCGCCGCGGAGGCAGGCCGCTCCCCCGCCCTCCGCCCGTTCGAGGCCACCGGCCGTACGTCGACCTGCGTACCGAAGCGGAGCTCCCGCGGTCCAACGACGTCCGTGCCCGGAGCGGCCAGCCGCACCCGACCGGCCACCTCCCGAACAGCGTCGATCAGCAGCGGCACGGTTACGCATCCCGGCGGGGACGAGTCGGGCCCCTCCGGGCCGTCGAGGCGGATGACACCATGGAAGTGGACCAACCCACGCCGCTGGTACTCGGCGACCTTGGCGTACGAGAGCCGAGCGACTTCCCCGAACTCCGTCCGAGACAGCCCGGCACGCCGAGCAACCTCACGCCGCAGCTCCAGCCCGAACCGATGCCAGAGCCGACCGGCGAAGGCGTGCCAGAGCACAGCGCCCGCGTAGTCGTAGCAGCGCGGACAGAGCGGCTCGCCCAGGCGGAGATCGTCCGTCGAGTGACGCTCAAGGCATCCAATCGGCCGACCATGGGGACACGATTCCCCCGCCCGGCGGGGGCGACAGGGCCGTACACGCCCGTCGTGTTCCCGCCGCGTGTGAACCGGGCCGAAGCTGGGAGCGGTGAGCGTGGCGAACACGCGCGGGTAGCCGCTCACGGCCTCCGTGACGTTCTTGCCGCCGACAAGCCCGGCCCGGACGAGTTGGTACGTGTCCGCCCGGTACAGGGCCGAGCAGGCCGGGCAGACTGTCGCGCGCCGGTTGCCGCACGCGCCGAGCAGGCAGCCGCCGTAGACGTCCGACCCGTATGAGAGCAGGGCCGCGCCCGTGGTCATGTCGTAGACGGTGGCCGCGCCGACGAGGTGAATCGGGTTCGTGCAGCCGCCGAGGCGGACGATGTTCCGCCTCCAGGCCGCGAAGTCCGCCTCTGTGGCCCTGGCGACCAGGGCAGCAGCGTTCGTCGTGAGGGTCATGGTCATCGGCGACCACCCCCACCGCCGAACTCATGCGCCATCACGGCCGAGTGCCCTCGGGCCGAGTCTTGGCGCTGAAGCGGAACGTCGGATCCGTGAGCCAGAGTGCCGCCGCGTGCGCGGGGCACAGGCGTTGCTCGGTGTCGTCGAGCCCGACGAGGACGACCTGTTCCCGTCCGGCGCAGGTCGAGACCTCCGAGTCTCGCTGCCTGACTTCGCAATCGGGCAGCGGGGATTTGCGCGAATGATGCGCGCTGGTCAAAGTGTGAGTGCTCCTTTCACTGCTCATGTGGCGGCTGGAGTGGGTTCCTGACGGGGTCGGGTTTGGCGACTTCGCGCCCCGTCGGGAGCCCGTCGTACGGGCGATCACTGCCGCTCCTCAGGCGGTGTAGCGACGACGACATACGCGATAGGTCCGAACTCGCGGCGTGCGTCGAAGTAGCCCCGGCCGAGGTCCTCCGTCGGCACGCCGAGCGGAGCAGCGACGGACGCCACTCCCTCTCGCCGACCGGCGGAGTCGGACGCGTCGACCAGGACGGCGACGGATGCACGACGCGGCACGACGACCGCAGGGTTGGCTGTCAGGAAGTCGATCAGCTCCCGCAGACCGGCCAGGAACGCGGCACGGTCACCGGAGCGGATGACGTAGTCGGACACGGGATGTACCTCTCTCGGGTCAATGGGTCTTCTCAGAAGCGGAGTTGACCGAGGAAGCCGTTCACGCCGTCGAGGAAGGCCTGAGCGAACGGCGCGGCCACGGTCTGGAGAGCAGGAAGCCGAAGGCCCCGCAGAACAGTGCGTCGACCCACCGCAAGTACCGGATGCGGAGAAGGAACCAGATCAGCAGGCCGAGCAGCAGGACGGCGGACATGGACACGAGCACGGCAGGCCCCTTTCACGCCGCGTCGACGTGCAGTTCGGACAGGACGGGGGTCAGGTGCGCGTACTCGGCGGCGACGGCTTCCGCTTCTGCCTCAGTGATCAGGTGCGAGCGGGCCCGCTCCCAGCCGTCGCCGGAGGCGAGGACGGCCGTACCGGCCTGTTCCGGAGTGATGGCCTGAGCCGCCTTGAGCGCATCGGGGTTGAGATCACCGAGCGCCATCTCGGCCGTACCGGGATCGGCCACGCGATGGCACACCCGGCCGCCGAGCTGTGCCCGCAGTGCGGTGACGCCGGGCCCCAGGTCGGAACCGACACGTTGGCCGGCGACGACGAAAAACACCCCGAGCGCTGCGCCGAGTTGGGCCAGCCGGATCAGCGCCGTACCGGCCGCCTGAGCTTCGTCCTTCTCGTTGCGGCTCGCGACGAGGAACAGTTCCGCGAGCTCATCGACGATCACGACAACCGGGACGGGACGTTCCTTGTCCGGCAGACCCCAGATGTTGCGGACCCGAGCCGCCCGGCAGACGGTCATGCGGTCGAGAGTCAGGTCCACGAGCGCGGCCAGCAGTCGGACCGCCTGTTCACGGTTGGTCGCGAGAGCGGACAACCGCGGCTCGTAGAGGGACAGTTCCACTGCCGTCTACGCCGACGCACAGCCGCAGAGGCTACGGCCACGGAGGGCCCACATGCCGCCGAAGAACACACAGCCGAAGTACCGACAGATCGCCGACTACCTGCGCGATGGCATCCTGGACGGCACCTTCCCGGCCGGCCAACCGCTCCCGTCCGAGGAGTCGTTGGCGAAGCAGTTCGGCGTGACGCGCCCCACAGTCCGCCAGGGCCTTGCCGAACTACGGGCCTCCGGTCTCGTCGAGGCCATCATGGGCCGCGGCACCTTTGCCCGCTCCCCCCACAGCCGCCCCAGCCACACGCGCCCGCGCGGCGTACGCCGAGCGCCCGACGGCCGCTACGTCGAGGCCGACGGCATCCGCTGGACCGACGCCGAACCGCCTGTAGCCACCCGCACCGACGCCCCGTTGGCCCTGGCCGACCTACTCCGCATCCCACCGGGCGAGCCGATGTTCACATACGACGCCCTACAGACGGCAGACCACGGCCACCTCCGCCAACTCCACCGGACGTACGTACCGTTCTCCGTCTTGATCGACACCAAGTACGAGGAGGAAGCCCCGCCGCCGGCGCCGGAGCTCTACAGCGCACTCACCGAGCTGGGCCACGAACTCCGCTTCACGGAGTACGTCCGCGCCCGCATGCCCCTACCGGACCAAGCCCAGGCCCTCCGACTCGCGGACGGGGTCCCACTTCTGCACGTCCTCCGCGTGACGCTCACGGAGGCGGACAGGCCCTTGGCCCTGGAGGAATTCCACCTGCCGGGTGACGAACTGGAGCTGTCGTTTCGGCTGTAGGCGGACCCGGGTTGGCTCAGACTTTCCTCACGTGATCAAGACCCGCGCACGGCGCGGGCGCGCCGCCTCTGCGGCGCGGCCTGCCTCCTGTCTTCGCCCCGGCTGGCCGCGCCCGGCGGCGCGCTGCGTGTATGCGGGCAAGGGCGGGACATCATCCGCGGGGCCAAGAAGAATGCCTCCGGCGGGGGATCGGCCGACACCGGGATGGAGGGGGCGCCGTCGCCGACTGCGGGCCCATAGTGGCGTGCGTGGGGGCTTGCTGTTGAAAGGTAGGCCTTCTGTCAGTGCATATGGTTAGCATGCATGGCGTGGCAACGTCGAGACCCAAAATTCCGAGCGAGCTACGCCGACGAGTACTCATTGAAGCTGGCCATCGCTGCGCGATTCCGACTTGCAAATCCACGCCTGTCGAGATCGCGCACATCATCCCGTGGGCGAAAGCGCGAAAGCATGAGTTCAAAAATCTAATTGCGCTATGCCCGACGTGTCATACCCGTTTCGACGACCCGCATGGCCCTATTGATCGAAAGGCCATGCGTCAATACAAGGCGAACTTGAATCCCCTCCTGACGATCAGCCTTGCCAATCGAAACGGGCAAGCCAACCTGCTTGCTGCTTACCAGGAGCTGAGGGGGAGGTTCGCGGAGTGGCTTCCGGCCGAGGTGGAGTATGCGGCAATCAAGTCTCGTCGATCCTCATCACGCGAGAAAATCGAAAAAAGCAAGTCGGATGCAGTGGATAAGCTCGCATGGGCGATCGGCGCTGTAGCCGACTTCCAATCGTCCTGGGGCGAGTCAGAAGTTTCCGATCTGGCTGGAGCAATCTTTTACCATGTGGCCGACTGGTGTGATGAAGTCGAGAACGCACCGTTCCCTCTCCCGACAGACTTGAAGCGGCGGGATATTTTAGAGGAGATTTCAGAAGCTTCGACAGACCTTCACCTGATGGTATGTGAAGAGCTTTCGATGTAGAGCACGCCACCCCAAATGAACGGTTGGCTGTATGGGCAACAACCCAGCCGACTCGGTCATTGAGACTCCGCCACCCTCTCGACTGCGTGCGCCACCCACCACGGCCCTTAACCGCCTAGAAGTCAGGTAGCTTGTCCCGTCGATGCAATCGGGCCTT
>NZ_BAAJXA010000031.1:0-108558 GCF_057537855.1 Streptomyces diversicolor | reverse complement strand
GCCTTCTCTTGGTCCGTCGTGCGTCCGGCGGCCGCCGCGAGGATCAGCGCGCCCGCCGCCGTCGCCTCGGTCCCCTGGCCCAGCGCCGTCAGCAGCACCGTCGCGGCCGGCGGGAGGGGACGTGCTGCGCCGATGACCGGGTCGAGGCCGCGCAGGCGGGGGTCGGGGCGGCCCAGGAGGCCCACCGGGGGCAGCTCGCCGCGGGTGATGCTCTCCACGGCGAGGGCGGTGTCGATGAGCGCCGAGCACTCGAAGGCGTTGCCGACGGTGCCCTTGGAACCGGTGACGGGCATCGCGCCCAGGCGCGGCGGTACGGTCTCGGCCTCGACGCGGTCCAGACGGACCGAGCCGGCGCCGTGCGCCCACCAGGCGACGGGCGCGGCGTCCTCGGCGGTGAGCACGGCCTCGACGGCGAGCCCCGCCGCCGTCGGCAGGTCCGCGGCGGCCAGCACCTCGCAGCCGAGGAGCCGGGCCCGGGCGGTGCCGGCCGCGACGTCGGCCCGTTCCAGCAGGACGGCGGCGGCGCCCTGTCCGGGCAGGGTGCCGGACCGTTCGGCGTCGAAGGGCCCGGCCCCGGTCGTGGCGCGGGTGCCGAACGGCTCGTCCTGGTCGGCGGCGGCCATGCCGGTGACCGTGAGCGGCGCCCCGACGCCGACCACCAGGACCCGGTCGAGTTCGCCGGACTCCAGCAGTCGCACGGCCAGCGCGAGCGCGCCCGTGCCGCCGGCGGCGGCCTCGCCGTAGGCCGCGACGTTGGAGCCGCGGAATCCGCTCGCCATGGACACGAACTGGCCGAGCTGGGAGGGGATACCGCGGATGTAGGAGTAGTCCGGCACCTCGTCGTGCAGGAACTTCACCAGCGGCCGGGAGTCGTGCCGGAACGCCGACGCGAGCTGCGGGATGACGTCGCTCAGTTCGTCGCCGCTGCTGGCGACGGCCATGACCGTGCCCGCGCGCACGTCCTCCGTCTCGCCGGTGATCCCCGCCTGCTCCAGGGCCTCGCGGGCCACGGCGACCGCCCAACGGGCCGACTGATTGGCGTACTTGGAGGCGTTGGCCCATGCCTTGCCGGTGGGCCAGACGATCTCCGAGGAGTCCACGGCCGCGGTCGGCCACGGCAGGCCGGCGCCGTCCGGGTGTTCGAAGAAGGTCTGGCCGGCGGCCATGGCCTCCCACAGCCGGGCCGTGCCCGGTCCGGCCGGGGAGATCACGCCGGTCCCGGTGACGACGATGCCGGGACGTTCACTCGCCACGACGGCCCCCGCTTCCGATGCCGCCCCACAGTCGGTAGCCGCCGTCGACGGTGAGGGTCTGGCCGGCGATCCAGGACGCCTCCTCCAGGCACAGCAGGGCGACCACGTCGGCGCTGTTCTCGGCCGTGGTCATCTTCTCGCCCGGCCACGGGGAGACGGCCAGTTCCTTGGCGACGCCGTGCGCGAAGTCGGGGCGCACCTTGAAGACGCCGGTCTGGACGAGGCCGGGGCGCACACAGTTGGCGACGATGCCGTACGGCGCCAGTTCGTAGGAGAGGTAGTCGGTCAGCGCCTCCAGGCCGGCCTTGGCCGCCGCGAAGAGGCCGGCCCGCGGGATGATGCGGGTGGTGGTGGAGTTGGTGATGGTGATGAAGCGGGCCCCCTGCCGTTCCCGCATCAGCGGGACGGCGTGCTTGGCCAGCAGCCAGGTGGCGCGGGAGTTGGTGTCCTGGACGAACTGCCAGTCGCCGAGGGTGGCGTCTTCCAGCCGGGTGAACTTGGTGGCGGCGGCGTTCTGGACGAGGATGTGCAGATCGTGGTGTATCTCGCCGATCTCCGCGAGCAGGTTCTCGATCTGTGCCGGATCGCTCAGGTCCGCGCGGTGCAGGGTGACTTCCGTGCCCTGCTCGCCCAGTTCCGCGGCGAGTTCCTTGGCGGGGCCCTCCCGGTCGACGTAGTTGACCGCCAGGGTGGCTCCCCAGGCGGCCAGTTTGCGGCTGATGCCGGCGCCGATGCCGCGCGAACCGCCGGTCACCAGGGCCACCCGGCCCTTGAGCGGCTGGTACTGACTGCTCATCAGTGTTCCCTTCCCGTCGTGGCGGCCGGGCGGGCGGCCCGCCGCAGCAGCACGACGCTCATCCGTCCGATGGCGTGGACCCGGTCGTTCTCGTCGAGGACCCGGCGGGTGGTCTCCACCAGGCCGAGCCGGTCGTCGATCTTTGCCGCTCGGTCCGTGCGGGTGGTGAACCAGAACGGCGTGTCCGGGTAGAGCGGTCGCACGAAGTCCCAGCTCAGCCGGCGCATGCCGACGATGGCCGCCGGGGAGCCGTGCTGGACCACCCAGCCGGAGGTGATCGAGTGGATGAATCCGCCGGGCACGATGCGCTGTCGGCGGTCCGTGCCGTGGGCGAAGTCGTCGCTGTCGTGCACCGGATGCCGCTCGCCCATCAGGTCGAGGAGCTGGTCGAGCAGCGCGCCGCCGAACACGAGGGGTCCGAACCGCCGTACGGGTGCTTCGGCCAGGTCCTCCCAGTACTTCACGGTCCCGCTCACCGCGATCGCCGTCCCGAGCCGCTGCGCATGACCATGCGGCCGCCGTCCACGGTGAACGTCTGGCCCTGGATGTAGTCGGCCTCGTCGCCGGCGAGGAAGGCCACGAGACCGCTGATGTCCTCGGGCAGGCCCCACCGGGTGCCGTCGCCGTCCGCGCCGAGCCGGTCGGCGACGGCCGCGGTCATCTCGGTGCGCACCTTGCCGGGTGCCACGCAGTTGACCCGGATGCCCTTGCGTCCGACCTCCACGGCCAGGGCGCGGGTGAGCGCTTCGATGCCGCCCTTGGAGGCGGCGTACGCGCTCTGTCCGGGGCCGGGTGTGCGCGCCGAGTTGGAGGAGACGTTGATGACGCGTCCCCAGCCCTGGTCGAGCATCGCCGGCAGGACGGCCCTGCTGGTCAGGAAGGGCCCGGTGAGGTTGGTCCGCAGGACCCGCTCCCAGCGGTGGGTGGGCGTCACGGCGAGCAGTTGGTCGTCGATGACGGCGGCGTTGTTGACCAGGACGTGCAGTGCGCCCTCCTGCCCGGTCACCCGCTCCACCAGGTCCTCGACCTCGGCCTCGTCGCCGACGTCCGCCCGGTGCAGGACGGCGCGTCCGCCGTCGGCCTCGATCTCCTTGACCACGCGGTGTCCGGCGTCCTGGGCGCTGTGGCACACCACGTGCACGGCCAGTCCGTCCGCGGCGAGCCGGCGGGCGATGGCCGCGCCGATGCCGCGCGATCCGCCGGTCACCAGGGCGACCCGGCGGGTCGCGGCCGGCTCAGGCACGGTCGCCCGCGGCCACGACGGCCACGATCGAGGCGACGCTGCGCCGGTGCCGGTCGGCGTCGGCGTTCCAGCCGTCGAGGTCGAACTCGACCCCGAACTGCCGGTTGATCCGGCGGGCGAGCTGGAGCAGGTCGAGCGAGTCGAGGCCCAGGTCCTCGACCACGGACTGGCCCGGCTCGACGCTCTGGTCGGCGAGGCCCGGCTTGACGTCCTTGATCAGATCGATGATGTCGTCGAGCGTGGCATTCGATGTCGTGGTCATCACGTTCCTCCGCGAGGGTGTCACAGTGGATTTGCGGCCGGTCTCGCGGGCCGCCGTAATCCATGCCAACAGAGCCGGGAACGGAACTGCAAGAATATCAGTGCGGGGGCCACCGGACACCGGCTCGAATATTGCAGGACGGCCTGGCGAAAACGGCTCGTTGACCACAGAATTTGTTCGTCCGCTTCTCGGACAGAATGAAGCAACCAACGGATGGCTGGATCATGAAAGAGTGGCAAGGTAAAGGTGGGTAAAGGCTTCTTGACCCTTCATGAAGGCGATTTATAGGGTTTCGTATCAGCACGGGAAAACGAACTCCGCAGGTCCAGGATCCATGAGGTCAGGGGGCAGTGGTGGGTCGCAGCAAGGCACCGGTTCCGCAGTCCGCGCACTACTACGAACTCGCCCAGTGGCTGCGTTCGCTGCGCGCGCGTTCGGGGCTCACATACCGGCGGATGGCGCAGCTGATCGAGGACGCCCGGATCGCCGGGCAGGGCTGTTCGGCGGTGACCCTGTCCCGTGCCGACCGCGGCACGGTCCTGCCGCGCCGTGACGTGGTGGAGGCGTACGCGCTGGTCTGCGGCGGCACCCGGCGCGACGCGCGGGTGCGCTGGGAGCGCGCGGCGCAGCGGGCCGATGCCGCGGACGGGGCGGGCGAGCCGCCGCTCGTCTCACGCCCGGGGCACCGGCCGGAATTCGTCTACCACCCGGCCCATCTGCTGGAGGCCATGCACCGATTACACCTGGACGCCGGCCGGCCGTCCCTTCGGGAAATGCAGAGGCGGGCCCGTGAACTCGGTGCGGGACCGCTGCCCCGCAGCACTCTGGCCGATGTGCTGGCGGGCCAGCGCATGCCGTCGGAGGAACTTCTCGTCGCATATGTGCGCGCCTGCGGTCAGCACGACGAAAAAATAGCGCTGTGGCGCAATGCATGGGCCCGCGCGCTCAGCTCCGGCAGGGCCGAGGCGCCGTCCTCTTTCTTTCGTTTCGGTAAACGGCATTCCGGGAGTCGCTGATTCACCGGGCTGAAATAACGCTGCGGGCGCGATAATTCGGTGTAAATTCAGGGTGTCCTCGCGGCCGTGGCGACGCTCCAGCCGAGCGGGGGAAGGGACACCGCGCCGGCGCCGGACGGGACGACCGCGTCGCCCGCGGCGTGCGTCCAGGGGGCTTCGGGCAGCGCGGCCGTGGCCGGTTCGGACCCGTAGTTGAGCGCGACGGCGACGGCGGAGCCGGTGTCGGGGTCGGTGAGGGTGTAGGAGAGCACGGCCTGGCCGACGGTGTGCAGGGCGCTCTGGGCGCGGACCAGCCAGGCGTTGCGGCGGCGGACGCCGATCAGGCTCTGGTGGAGCCGCTGGACGGGCAGGCCCTCGGTGCCGAGGCCCGAGGGCGTGGCGGGAAACGCGGGGCGGACGGCGTCGTCCCCGCCCTCGCGCTCCTCCTTCACACCCCGCCGGGCCCGTTCGTCGCCGGCGTAGACGGACGGTGTGCCGCCGACCGTGAACAGGACCGTGAGGGCGTGCGCCAGGTGACGGGGTTCGCGCAGCCGGCTGGCGATACGGGTCACGTCGTGGTTGCCGACGAACGTCTGCGGGGCGAAGGTGCCGAGCAGGGCGTTGTGGCGTTTGAGCGCCCAGGCCAGCTCGTGCGGGTTGGTGTCGTTCAGCGAGCTCCAGATCGCCTTCCACAGCTCGTACTGCGTGACGGAGTCAAGGCCGCCCTCGGTGACGTGTGCGGCGTAGTCGCCGTGGATCACCTCGCCGCTGAACCATGCCTCGGGGAAGCGCGCCCGGACCCGGTCGGTGACGGTGCGCCAGAAGGGCCGTGGGACGGCGTAGGCGGCGTCCAGCCGCCAGCCGGCGACGCCGCGGTCGAGCCAGTGCCCGAGGACATCGGTGACATGGTCGGCTACGGCGGGGCAGGCGTGGTTCAGCGCGACCAGACGGTGATGGCCCTCGAAGGTACGGAAGTCGTCGCCCTCGGGGACGAACCAGTCGGCGTACGGGGAGTCGGCGCCGCGCCGCGCCACGTCGGCGAACGGGCCGAAGGACCGGCCCACATGGTGGAAGACGCCGTCGAGCAGGACGCGCACCCCGCGGGCCGCGGCCCGTTCGACCAGCTCGGTCAGGTCGTCCTCGGTGCCCAGGCGGGGGTCGATCCGGAAGTGGTCGACCGTGTCGTAGCCGTGTGTCTCGGACGCGAAGACCGGCCCCAGCGCGAGGCCGTTGCACCCCAGGCCGATCAGATGATCCAGCCAGTCGGCCAGGGCCGGAAGACGGTGCCGTGGTGGCGCGTCGGGGGGCAGGGTGGCGCGCTCGGCACCGAGGAAGCCCAGCGGGTACACGTGCCACCAGATGGCGTGGTCGGACCAGGACACGGCAGCCTCCGTGCGTGTGGGGGGGATCTGCGGTCGGGCGGGATCAGGGCCGGTCGGGCGGGCGGAATCGGGGGCGGTCGGCCGGGTCAGGGGGCCGGGGGGCCTGGGAGGCGGGTGGGTGTGTCAGCGAGGTGTGCGGGTGTGTCCACCGGGCCGGTGGATGTGTCGGTGAGGCGTGTGGGTGTGTCGGTGAGGTGTGTGGGTGTCTCGGCGACGTGTGCGGGTGTGTCGGCGCGTCGGGTGGGCGAGTCGGCGAGGCGGGTCATCAGCCGGGCGGCCAGCAGCAGGACCTGGCGCTCGGTCTCGGTGAGGTCGGCGAGGGCGATGTCGAGCCATGCGTCGCGCTGTGCCATGTCGCGGACCAGCGCCTCACGGCCCTCGTCCGTCAGCTCCAGCACCCGTTGCCGCCCGTCGCGGTCGTCCCGGCTGCGCACGACCAGACCCTCGCGCTCCAGCTCGGCGAAGACCCGGGTCAGGGACTGCGGCTGCTGATGGTCGGCGGCGGCGAGTGAGCCGGCCGACATAGGGCCGTTGCGCAGCAGATGGCCGAGGACGCTGCTCTTGTTCAGGCTGAGGCCGTCCGCGGGGCGCTCCGCGCTCAGCCTGCGGGCGAGCCGGACGACGCCCTGCCGCACCTCCGTGGGCAGGGTCTGCTGCGCTGGTCGCTCTGACATCACAACGCTAAGGTATCACTTACTAAATTTCGAGTGGATGAACTCTCGACGGCCATGCTTCTGGCATCCTACCTGGCGGTGATTCTACGTGCTGCGTACTAATCCGGCCGCGTTGCGCACGGCGGTCCGCTTCGACCCCGGGTGGTGGCACCTGCGGGCGACGGCGGTGGGCGTGGTCACCATGCTCGGCACCTACGGCTGGTCGCTGTTCATCGAGCACGAGGCCGGGCTGCGCGTGGACAGCGTCGTGCAGGCCGTGGTGATCTCCGCGTCCTTCGGCCGCGTCCAGCTCGTCTTCGACCGGACCGACCGGCTCGTGGCCTGCGTCGTGCTGCCGTGCGCGGCGGCCGGCGCCACCGAGCTGAGCGCCCTGATCCAGCACCGTCCCGACGTCGGTGACGTGGTGTTCACCCTCGCGATGGCCGGATCGATCTGGGTGCGACGCTTCGGGCTGCGGGCGACCCGGGCGGGCACGCTCCTCGTCCTGCCGCTGACGGCCGTACTGGTGGTGCCCGGCGGGATCGCGGCCCTGGGCGGGCACGAGCGGACCTGGTGGGCGGCGGTGACCGCGCTGGTCGCGGTCGCCTGGGGGACCGCGGTGACCCGGGCGGCGCAGCGCACGAGCCTGGTCCGCAGGCCGCCGTCGGCCGCGGTGGCCGCCCCGGCCGCTCCTGCGCGCAAGGGCATGCGGGCGGGCACCAGGATGGCGTTGCAGATGGGGGTGGCGCTGGCCTGCGCGTTCGTCGTCGGGCGCATCCTGTGGCCGGACCACTGGGCGTGGACGGTGCTCACGGCGTTCCTCGTCTGCAGCGGCGCGCGCAGCCGTGGAGACGTCCTGGTGAAGGGCGTGTGGCGGACGGTCGGCGCCTCGGCGGGAACGGTCGTGGCCGGGGCCGTCGCCGGATCGTTCGGGCCCAGGTCGGATGCCGCGGTCGTGGTGATCTTCTCGGTGCTGGCCGTGGCCGGCTGGCTGCGCGAACTGAGCTATGCGTTCTGGGCGGGCTGTGTGACCGCCGTGCTGTCGCTGCTGTACGACTGGTTCGGGCAGGACTCCGGTGATCTCCTGGGCACCCGGCTCGCGGGGATCGCGGCCGGGGCCGTCCTGGGCCTCGCCGCGTCCTGGCTGGTGCTGCCGATCCGCACGTCGGCCGTGGTGCGGGCCCGGACGGCGGCGGCGCTGGCCGGGCTGGGCGAACTGCTGGAGGCCGACTGGCACGACACCCGGGCGATCCGCACGGCACGGGCCCGGTTCGCCCACCGAGTCGATCAACTGGTCGTCGCCACAGCGCCGTTGAAGGTCCTGGCCGCGTTGCCCGTCCCGAGGGTCCGGTCCGCACGGTGGCGGCCGGACCTCGGTCCGCTGCGCGTCGCGGCGGCGCTGCGCCGTTGCGCCGGGCCCGTGTCCCGCCTCGTCGCCGCCGTTGCCGCGGCCCCGGACGCGCTCACCGAGGACCCACGGGTGGCGTGGCGCCGTACGGAGGTCGCGGCGCACGCCCTGGCCGTGCGCCGCGCGATCGGCCGCCGCCCGGCGCCGCCGCCCAGCCCCTCCCGGCCGGCACCGCCGGCCACGGTCAGGCCGGCCGGACCGGAGGCGGAGGCGGTCACGGAGGCTCTGCTCGCCCTGTCCGGGATCGACACCCGACTCGACGCCCTCACCGCCGAGTTCGGCCCACCACCGACACCCACCGACGCGCTCGCCGAACCGGTACGGGGCCCGGCCGGCCGGGCGGCGGACCGTGGCGCATGACCGGGGTCAATCGGCGCACACGGCGGCCCACCCGTGCTCCGCGCCGACGTCTTCTGGAGCCCCTGTGACGGTCACCGCCGACGGGGGACGGCCGCGCGGAGGACGTCGCTCAGGCCGGCCTTGGGCATCACGCAAGGGCTCGCCATTCGGGAGCGAGGATCGCCCAGAGCTGCTGGTCGTACCGCACTCCCCCGTACAGCCATGCCTCGCGGCGTACGCCTTCGAGCGTCATGCCGAGCCGTTTGGCGACCGCGGCGCTTCGGTCGTTGTCGGCGCGGCAGTGCCACTCGGCCCTGTGCAGCCCGCGGACCGTGAACGCCCAGTCCAGCAGCGCGCCGCACGCCCGCGTGACCAGGCCGTGGCCCTCGGCTGACGGCTCCAGCCAGCAACCGATCTCGCACGAACCCGCGGTGGCGTCGAGATCGGTGAACATCACGCCGCCGACCAGCACGCCGTCCCGCCAGATGCCGCACAGGCGGGCGCCGTCGCCGGCCTGGCGTTCGGCGTACCGCCTGAGTGTGGCGCGCGCCCCGTCCAGGTCGTCGGTGACGAACGCGGGCCCGACCCAGGGGCGGATGTGCTCGCGGGCCCGGTCCAGATGCTCGGCGAACTCCTCGGCATGCCGGACCTCCAGCGGCCCGAGGCGCGCACCGTCGCACAGCGGCAGCGAGAACATGAGCGGCCTCCCCCTTCACCTGACAAGCGCGTTCACATGACGAGCGTGACGGCAATGTACCGCTCGGCACGGTCCCGGTGCGGGGGCGCCGGGTGCCGTTCGCGCAGGCCCGTGTGACCCACCGGGCTCCGCAGCACGCAGGCGGTGCCGGCGCACCGCGATCAGAGCGGGGCGCCTGGCCAGGCAGATGCCCGTCAGGCGCCCCTTCGGTCCGCAAGTCCCTGTTCCTTGCCCACCACTACCGGAGGGCGACGATCACGATGGCTCCGTTGTCGAAGCGGTCGTCGAAATCGCGGACGAATCGGTGGTCAAATCGATGGTCGAATCGGTGGTCGAAGCCACGGTCAAAACCGTGGTCGAAGCCGAAGCCGTGGTCGAAGCCGAAGCCGCGGTCGAAGCCGTGATCGAAGCGATTGTCGAAGCAGTCGCGGTCGAAGCACCGGTCGGTAGTCACACGGGTGTGCACGGTGGGTGTCGCCGCGGCGGCGGTGCCCGTCGCGCCGATCGCGGCGCCGCCGGCCACCAGGACGCCCGCCGCGGACGCCGCGACAAGACGCATCACGTGGTGCGCTCGCATGATGGATACATCCTTCTTTTCGATCGCATGTCGCATCGAAGACGCCGCGGCACGGGAAGCGGCCGACCAGGCGGCGCGGCCCGCGCCGCGGCCTCTGGTTGTGGTACGGGGGCGCCGCCCATTTGGATTGGGTCGTACCTCTCCGTGACGCATGGATGCGGTGCGTGGCGCTCCGCTGCGGGGAGGCCGGCCCTGGACCGGCACAGGGGCACACTGGAGGTACGGGGAACCATATGAGGAGGACATCGTGGACTTCGATGTGATCGTGGAGATCCCCCAGGGCTCCCGCAACAAGTACGAGATGGACCATGTCCTCCATCGCATCCGGCTGGACCGGATGCTGTTCACCTCCACCCAGTACCCGGCCGACTACGGGTACATCGAAGGTACGCTCGGCCGCGACGGCGACCCGCTGGACGCCCTGGTCCTGACCGGTGATCCGACCTTCCCCGGGTGCGTCGTCGAGTGCCGGGCGGTGGGCATGTTCTGCATGAAGGACGAGGCAGGCCCCGACGAGAAGGTGCTGTGCGTGCCCGCGCACGACCCCCGGTACCACGCTGTCCAGGACATCGCCGACGTACCCGAGTTCGACCGGCTGGAGATCACACACTTCTTCGAGGTCTACAAGGACCTTGAGCCGGGCAAGTCGGTCGAGGGCTCGCACTGGGAGGGCCGGGACGCGGCATACGCGGAGATCGGCATGGCACGCGAACGCGCCGCCGAGGCCCCTCGGTAGGCCCACACCCCGGGCCGCCCTGGCGATGGGGCCGGTGAGGATGCCCCGCGTAGCCCGCGCGGGGGCCATGCTCCTTTATCGGTGGTGGCCGGGCGTGCCGGTGCTGCGGCGGTGTGCGGCCGTGCCGGTGCGGCTGGTGTGTGTGGTCCGGGTCGTCGTGAGGCAGGCGACGGCGGCGGCGAGGGAAAGACCGACCACCGCGGCGGGGAGCACGGCGACCGCCCACCGGTCCGGCGCGTGCTCGGGCCACGCGACCGCCCCGAGGGCCACGACGGCGGCAGCGGGCCCGAGGCCGATGAGCAGGGCGACGACGGTCCGGGCACGCGCGGTTCCGGACGCCTGCTGCACGCGGCCCAACTCCGCCCAGCCGCGCGCCGATTCACCTGCCTCGCGGCGGCGCTGCACGACCGCGCGTACCCGCAGGCCCGCCGTGAGGACGGCGCCGGCCACCGCCGCGGCACAGGGCACCCACCACGACGGCGAGACGAACAGCAGTGCCGCGACGATCCCGCTCGTGGTCCAGCCGCTGACGCAGGCCGTCGCCGCGCCGCGCCGGGACACGGGCCGGTCGGCTCCCGCGCGCAGGTCGGCGAGCGCCGGCAGGTACCAGACGGCGCCCGCCACGGTCACCGCCGCGAGTCCGAGGGCGAGAACCGCTTGGGGCATGGGCTACCTCGCCTCCTCGAACGCGACGATCTCGGGGTGGTGCAGGTCGAACGCCGGGGACTCGCTGCGGATGCGCGGAAGCCCGGCGAAGTTGTGGCGCGGCGGCGGGCAGGAGGTCGCCCACTCCAGCGAACGGCCGTACCCCCAGGGGTCGTCGCCCTGCACGGGCGTGCCGTACTTCGCGGTCTTCCAGACGTTGTAGAAGAACGGCAGGATCGACAGGCCGAGCAGGAACGCCCCTACCGTGGACAGGGTGTTGAGGGCGGTGAAGCCGTCGGCGGCCAGGTAGTCGGCGTACCGGCGGGGCATGCCCTCCGCGCCGAGCCAGTGCTGGACCAGGAAGGTCAGGTGGAAGCCCACGGTGAGCGTCCAGAAGGTGATCTTGCCGAGGCGTTCGTCGAGCATCTTGCCGGTGAACTTGGGCCACCAGAAGTGGAATCCGGCGAACATCGCGTACACGACCGTGCCGAAGACGGTGTAGTGGAAGTGGGCGACGACGAAGTACGAGTCGGAGAGGTGGAAGTCCATCGGCGGTGACGCGAGGATCACTCCGGTCAGGCCGCCGAAGACGAAGGTGATCAGGAAGCCCGTGGTCCACAGCATCGGTGTCTCGAAGGACAGGGAGCCCTTCCACATGGTGCCGATCCAGTTGAAGAACTTCACCCCGGTCGGTACCGCGATCAGGAAGGTCATGAAGGAGAAGAACGGCAGCAGCACACCGCCGGTGACATACATGTGGTGCGCCCATACGGTCACGGACAGGCCGGCGATGGCGATGGTCGCGGCGACCAGGCCCATGTAGCCGAACATCGGCTTGCGGGAGAAGACCGGGACGACCTCGGAGACGATGCCGAAGAACGGCAGCGCCAGGATGTACACCTCCGGGTGCCCGAAGAACCAGAACAGGTGCTGCCACAGCAGCGCTCCGCCGTTGGCGGCGTCGAAGACGTGGCTGCCGAACGTGCGGTCGCACTCAAGGGCGAACAGCGCCGCGGCCAGCACCGGGAACACGATCAGCACCAGCAGTGCGGTCAGCAGCACGTTCCATGTGAAGATCGGCATCCGGAACATCGTCATGCCCGGCGCGCGCATGCACACGATCGTGGTGATGAAGTTGACCGCGCCGAGGATCGAGCCGAAGCCGGACAGCGCCACGCCCATGATCCACAGGTCGGCGCCGAGGCCCGGCGAGTGGACGGCGTCCGACAGCGGGGCGTACAGGAACCAGCCGAAGTCGGCGGCACCGTCCGGGGTGAGGAAGCCGAAGGCCGCGATCGACGAGCCGAACAGGAACAGCCAGAAGGCGAGCATGTTCAGCCGCGGGAAGGCCACGTCCGGCGCGCCGATCTGCAACGGCATGATCCAGTTGGCGAAACCGGTGAACAGCGGCATCGCGAACATCAGCAGCATGATCGAGCCGTGCATCGTGAACGCCTGGTTGAACTGCTCGTTCGACATGATCTGCAGACCGGGCCGGGCCAGTTCGGCGCGCATGAACAGCGCCATCACCCCGCCGACGATGAAGAACACGAACGCGCTGACCAGGTACATCGTCCCGATCTTCTTGTGGTCCGTGGTCGTCAGCCACTCCGTCCACGACGGCCGTGCGGCCATCGCCCTGTCTGTGCGGCCGGACGTCGCCGCGGACGCGGAGATCACCGCCGGCTCCCCCGACCGTTCGGTCCCCACCTGTTGTTGCTGCGTCTCGTCCACCGGACGGTGTCCTCCCCTTCTGCCATCGGACGGCGAACCGGGAAGTGCCATGGGTGCGGGTGTCAACCTGGCCTTCCCGGCCGCCGCCTCATGATCGCCGCAGGGGCACCCGGGGCTGATAGGGCCGAACAGCCCCGGATCGGCGCTCGGGTGGGGCCCAACGGGCCCTCCTCACCCGGCGGCGGGCGCGGGCAGCCCGGGGGCCCGCGGGGTGCCGGTGCCGTCCGGTCCGTACCCGAACCGGATCAGCATGTGCGGATGGCACCGCTTGTGGTGCGGCGGGGCCGTCGCGGCCCGCAGGTCGGGCCATTCCATGGCCTGGTGCAGCAGTGAGGTGCGCAGACCGTGGGCGGTCGCCGTGAGCAGTACGTACTGCAGCGCCTGCCCGGCCCGCAGCCAGTCGTCCCTGCGGTCGTGCGGCGTCCACAGCAGGGCCAGTTGGACGTGGCGTTCGAACCACACGGCGGGCCGGGGGACGAGGCGCAGCGGTCCGGTGAAGTCCCGCATCGGTATCCGCCTGCCCGCGTCGGACGGGCCGAGGGCGGTGAGGGGAATGCCGTAGGGGGTGTCCGCGCCCGGGGCGTTGATCCAGGCGAGGGTTTCGGCCGTGCGTGCCGGGTGGGCGTGGTTGCGTGTCTCGGCCGCGGCGGTCAGGCGCAGCAGCCGTCGCGTACCGGCGATGTCCGGTATGTGCAGGCGGGCGGCCGCGGCCTGCGCGGCCGCCGCCATCTCCGCCACGATCGGCTCGGGCACCGGGCGTCCGGTGAACGGCATCCGGCTCGTGTGCCGTCGTGCGATGGCCTCGTGCAGACCGCGGTCCAGGTGTTCCTCGTCCGTGCCGAGCGGAT
The DNA here is from genome assembly GCF_057537855.1 of Streptomyces diversicolor. Lineage (NCBI taxonomy): Bacteria > Bacillati > Actinomycetota > Actinomycetes > Kitasatosporales > Streptomycetaceae > Streptomyces > Streptomyces diversicolor. Next base: position 94,990 of record NZ_BAAJXA010000031.1, on the reverse strand, counting down.
CGGTCAGCCGTACGGCGGCCAGCAGGCCGGGTCGGTGCGGGTCCGGCAGCAGCCGCACCTCAGCCCGCCGGCCCAGGTGCACGGCGGCGAGCCGGAGGTTGAAGACGGCCGCGCCCACGGACAGATACTGGGCGCGGTGCGTCGGATCGGTCAGCGGCAGGGTGCGCCCCGGCAGGGAGTGGACCTGCAGCACCTGGCTGTCGGGGTCCACGCGGAAACGCCAGGGCTGGGTGTTGTGGATCGACGGTGCCGCGACGGCGGCCGCGAGCAGCGGCTCCACGGTGGCTGGGTCCAGCACGGCTCGGGCGCGCATGATGCCTCCTGTTTCTCGGTGAACGGCCACTCCCCCGCGTCGTGCCGCCGGGGGGCGCGCAAGGGTGCGGGGCACCCCCGCCGGTGAGCGGAGGTGCCCCGGTGGGGAGGGCGTGCGGCCCTCACAGCAGCCAGCGGTTGCGGCTGACGAGGGGCAGCCGCGCCCATGCCCTCCCCAGACCCCAGGTGGCGCCGGCGCCCGCGGCGGCGAGGGTGATCAGGACGACGGCGTAGATCACGTGGTAGTCCGCGAACGGGTTGGTCGACATGCTCGCCGAACCGTCGGACAGGTGCTTGGCCGGCGGCCACTCCGCGATCCACATCAGCGCCATCATGGCGGTGCCGGCGAGCGCGGCGAGCCGCAGGCCGATGCCCGCGATCAGGGCGAGGCCGATGCCGAGCAGACCGAGCATGAACAGCCAGTCCGTCCAGGCCGCTCCGGCCCAGTCGTGGAAGGTGGACCTCATGGGTCCGGCCGCGACACCGCTGAGGAATCCCTCGGCGGGTGAGCCGCCGTCGATCCAGCCCTTGCCGGACGGGGTCGCGTAGCCGAGGCCGAACGTCTTGTCCAGGAACGCCCACAGGAAGACGAACCCGGTCAGGATGCGGAGCCCGGCGAACGCGTAGGCGCGGGTGGCGGTCGCGGCGGCGGTCGTCTCGTCGGTGGCGGGAGCCGTTGCCGCCCTGCGTGGGGACGGGAAGCGGAATACCCGGTGCGGGTGGGGTTGGTCGTGCACGGCCATGGTGCTCATCCCTTCCGAAGGGTGTGTCACGCAGGATGGGGGCGACTCTCGTTGCGCCTTCAATGTCCCGCGCCGTCGACACCCGTGCTAAGGGGCTGCTGGTCCCGGCTCACGGGCCCGAACGTCCCGCGCTCCGGTACCTGTTGGCAGCACGCCTTCCGCTGCGCGGCACCGGGGAGGGGGGACATCACGGCTTGCGCGCGCACGAGGATCGACGGGGGCGTGGGACGGCGGGGCGGCCGGCCGTCGGCGGGGAGGCGGGCAGTGCGCGAGCGGCGACCCGTCACGGGACTCGCCCCGGCCGGGCCGTGGACCTGGGCGTCGGCGGACGCCCAGGTGGTCCTGGGCGCGGGCCGGGGATGCCGCCGTGCCGCAACCCGCCGACCGGTCACGGGACCGGCGCGGCGCGCCGCAGGATCGGGAGTTCCCACTGGATGGCCCGCCGGGCCCGCACCGCGTGCACCGCCGTCCCGCTGGCCGTGCTGCTGCCCGGCGATGGGCCGATTGCCACCGGCCCGTCCCGCTGGGCGACGCGGGTGGCGAACTGCGGGACGGCATCGAGCCCGAGGGCGTAGGGCCGCGCACGCCGGACGGCGACGACCACCGAACGGCGGCCCCCGCCAAGGCGCGGCGGCCCCGGCACCCCCGCACCCCCGCACCCCGCGAACAGCGGCGGCACGCCTCACGTCCACACATCCGGCGCAATGCCGCGGTGAGTTCGGGCCACGCCAACGGCCTGACGCCGCCAAGAGTCCCCAAGCACACACCGCCGACCCGATGCCGCGGCGAGCTTCAGGCACCCGCCGGCCCGATGCCGCTGTGCGTTTCGGGTGCTCCGCTTCGGAGCCGGTCGTGCGGGAAGGGGAGCGCGCTCTGGAGTCAGGCGGGTGGAAAGGGGCTCACCTTCCGGGGGTCAGGCGGGCGGTGATTGTTTTGGGGCGTTGGTACTCGGGCAGGGCCAGTGTGCTCAGGTCGGTGCCGTGACCGGAGGCCCCACGGCCGCCGTGCGGGAGTTCGGCGGTCTGCACCAGGTGGCAGTTCAGCCATGCCTCCCCCGCGTTCAGGCGGCCGGCGAGATCCAGGCCCGTGCTCAGGTCGCGGGTCCACACGCTCGCCGCCAGTGCCTGCGGCACGGAGTTGGCGAGCGCCACGGCCGCGTCCGGGTCCGCGGCCCACTGCACGGTGAGCAGCGGTCCGAAGACCTCCTCCACCACCGCCGGGTCGTCGTCGGGGAGGTCGGCCAGGATCCGGGCGGGCCGCCAGAAGCCGTTCTCCTCGCCGGGCCCCGGCGCGATGTCGGCGGCGATGTTCCGGCCGGCGGCGGACGCCCCCACGATGCCGTCGTGACGGGCCAGCTGGTCCGGGTTGTTGAGCGGTCCGAAGTCCCGTCCCGCGAGGCGGTCACGGGCCGCGGCGGCCAGGTGTTCCACCGTCCGCTCGTAGTTCTCCCGCAGGGTGATGACCCGGGCGGGCGCGGCACAGCTCTGCCCGGCGTTGTAGGTGCAGGCACGGGCCAGTTGGACCCAGGTGTCGTCGGGTGCGTCCGGCAGGACCAACACGGGTGCGTTGCCGCCCAGTTCGAGACTGACCCGGCGCCCGGCGGCCCGCGCCGCGACATCGGCCCCGGCCGCCGCGCTGCCGGTGAACGCGACCATGTCGATGTCGGCCTCGACCAGCAGCCGGCCGGTCTGCCGGTCGCCGGGCAGGGCGCTCAGGACGTCGGGGCCGAGCGCTTCGGCGGCGTGCTCGGCGAGGAGCCGCAGGCTGTCCGGGGTGGTCTCGGCGGGCTTCGCGACCACCGTGTTGCCGGCGGCGAGGGCCGGGGCGCACCGCCAGGCGGCCATCATCAGCGGGTAGTTCCAGGGCACGACGACGCCCACGACCCCGAGGGGTTCGAAGCGCACCCAGCTCTCGTGGCCGTCGACCAGCCGTCCGGCGGCCGGGGCGGACTGTGCGCGGACGGCGGAGGCGTAGAACCGGAAGAGGTCGGCGACCTGTGCCACCTCGCCCGTGGTCTCACCGGCGGGCTTGCCGGTGCCGGCGGCCTCCTGAGCGACGTACGCGTCGGCGTGCTGTTCCACCAGCGCGGCCAGCCGTTCCAGCCGCCGGGACCGCTCCCTGGGGGTCAGGCCGCGCCAGCCGGGCAGGGCGGCGCGGGCGGCCGCGACCGCCGACCGCACCTCGCTCTCGCGCGCGACGGGGGCGCTGCCCCGGTCCCGGCCGGTGCGGGGGTCGATGAGAAGGGTGTTCACGAGTCGGTCGTCTCCTCGGTCCGTTCGCGGAGGTTCACAGGTCGTACGCCCGCAGCCACAGCTCCAGGGTGAGCACCAGCCACAGCTTGCCGCCCTGCCGGGGCAGCAGCGTGCCCGCGCCGCGCAACCAGGTGCGGACGGTGTCCGGCCGGAACAGCCCCCGCCGTCGCGCGGCCCGGCCGAGCAGCAGGTCGCCGCCCAGTTCGCGCAGCGGCCCGTTCAGCCACTGCTGCACCGGAACCCGCATCCCGCTCTTGGGCCGGTCCACGACGGTGGCGGGCAGCAGGTCCCGTACGGCCTCCTTCAGCACCCACTTCTCCGCCGTGCCCCGGAGTTTGAGCGCGGGCGGGGTGGCGAAGGCGTGGTCCACCACGCGCCGGTCGAACAGCGGGGCGCGGCCCTGGAGTTGCTGGGACGCGGTCAGCCGTTCCACCTTGGTGAGGATGTGATGGGCGCCCTTGGTGCGCAGATTGCAGTGGAGCAGTTGGTTGAGGAGGTGGGTCATCCGGTCCGGGCCGGTGAGGTACGGCTCGACGAAGCGCTGCGGACGCGGCGCCCGCTCCAGTGCGGACAGCGCGTCGGCGGTCAGCAGGTCGGGCAGGTCGGTCCAGCACTTGCGGTAGGAACGCAGATAGGCGGTGGCCCGGTCCTCGTACCAGGGCGACTCATGCGCTCCCGGAGTCCCGGCGTGCATCTCCTGAACCAGCATGGGGAGGTTCTTCGGCCCGCCGAACACCGGGTCTCCGCCTTCCCCGTTGAGCACGGTGCGCAGCCCGTCGCCGGCGACGGCCTCGGCGAGCATCAGGTTCGGCACGGTCAGCGGGTCGCCGACCGGGCTGTCGAGCAGGGCGGCGGTGTCGGCGAGCCGGGCGGCGACCGCCGTGCCGGACACCGTGAGCACCCGGTGCCGGGTGTGGCAGTGGGCGGCGACGAGACCCGAGTAGCCGAGTTCGTTGGGCAGTTCGTCGCCGAAGCTGATGGAGTAGGTGTGCACGGGGTGGCTGTGCAGCTTCGCGGCGAGCGCGGTGACGAGGGAGCTGTCGATCCCGCCGGACAGCAGGACGCCGACGGCCTCGGCGTCGGGCAGCCGCCGTGCGGTGGCCTCTTCGAGCAGGGCGCGCAGGGTGAGCACGTGGTCCTCGGATCCGCCGGCCGGCCCGTCGAGCCGTTCCCGGGGTTCCCAGTGCACCGTCTCGGTCACGGTGCCGTCGGCCGCGAGCCGCAGCACCCGGCCGGGCAGCACTTCGCGCACGCCCTCCAGCAGCGTCTCGTCGCCGGGCAGATAGGCGAAGGTGAGGAAGGAGCGTACGGCGGACAGGTTCATGCGGGTGCCCAGCGCGGGCCAGCGGCGCAGGGCGCGCAGCGAGGTGGCGGCCGCCCAGGCGCCCGCGGCACGGGCGTAGAAGAGGGTGCGGGCGCCGACGTGGTCGCGGATCAGCACGAGGTCGTCGCCGTCGAGGACGGCGAGCGCGAACATGCCCTCGGCCAGCGCGACACCGGGCGCGCCGAGCCGGGCCCAGCAGCGCAGCAGCAGTTCGCCGTCGGCGGTCCCGGGCGGGGCGGGGGCGCCGTCGGCGGTGAGGGCGGCGAGGAGTTCGGCGCGGTTGTGCAGGGTGACCTCGCCGACGGCGCGCATCCCGTGCGCGTCGAACGGCCCCTCGGCGTGGCCGGGTTCGTCCCGCACGAGCGCGAGTCCCGGCGCGACGGCCGGGGCGCCCATGGCGGCGAGGTGCAGGTCGGCCGCGCCGGGCCGGCCGTCGGCGGGGCCGCCTCCCGGCGCGAGACAGACGCAGAAGCGCGCCATCGCAGGTCCTTTCCTGTTGCCGCGTGCCCGGATGTCCGGGTACGCGCGTCCTTCCGTCGGGCCGAGGGGCGGGCGGTCACCCGAAGTCGTCGTCGCTCCAGCCGCCGCCGTCGTCGCCCCAGTCCCCGCCGTCCCAGTCGGCGTCGCTGCCACCGTCGCCGCCACCGTCTGTGCCGCCTGCGTCACCGCCGCCGTCGCCGCCGGATGACGAGGCCCGCGCCTGCTGGCGCAGCTCTTCTTCCTCCTCCGGGGTGAGGCTGAGCGGCGGCAGCTGGGCGGCGGTGACGGCGAGGGACGCCACGCCGATGCCGACGAGGACGGCGCCCATCCGGCCGCCGAACGACGTCCGGTTGATCATGAGGGTTTCGCCGCGTCCCCACAGGGTCCGGCCATAGCCGAGGTCCCGCCCGTAGGTCACCGTGCCGTCGGCGAGCGTGCGCTTGACGATCTTGTCGCCCAGCAGTTCGTCGGTGCCCGTGCCGCCCTGGTCGTCGCGCCAGTGCACCGTGCCGGCCCGGCCGCGGCGACGCCATTCCTGCCGGCCGTCCTCGTAGGTGCGGTGGACGCTGCGGTCGGCGAGCAGTTCGTCCGTGTAGCCGATTTCGCGTGGGCGGATCATGCGCTTCGGTCCTTGGGTCTGCGGTGCTCGGGCATACGGTCCTCAAGGCGGGGTCGGGTCAGGCGTGGGTGCGGGGCCGGGCCGTACATCGCGGCAGATCACGCGTCGGGCCAGGTCAGAAAGCCGGCGGTGCGCAGCTCGCGCAGTTCGCCCCAGACGGAGTGCCGGGCCGGCCGGGGTCCGCGGGTGAGCCGCAGCACGGCGCGCAGCAGCCGCGCCGGCGGTACCGCGGCGACCTCGGCGAACCGGCCGTCGGCGAGCCAGTCGACCTCCGAGGGTCTGAGCCCGCGCGGCACGGGTCCGAGCGGCGGCACCGGGCCAGGGCGGCGCCCGGACACCAGGCGCAGCGCCTGGACGTGCCGGGGCACAAGACCGAGCGAGACGACCCGGACGGGCACCGGGCCCAGTGCCTCGCGCACCCGCGCGGGCAGGGCGATCCCGGCGGGGCTCGCGTCGTGCAGGACGTGCACGGTGGCGTCCTCGGCCCGCTGGAGGGCCGCCACCAGACGGGAGTCGAGCGGCAGATCGTCCGTCGCGCTCAGCACGGGACAGGCCGCCTCCAGATGCACATGGTTGGCCAGCAGCATCCGGGCGATGGCACGGTCCTGGCAGATCAGCAGCCGGGGCAGTCCGTACGCGTACAGGTCGGGCTCGTGCGCGGGCCCGCCGAGCGCGCGGCCCGCGGGCGGAGCGGGCAGCAGTCCGGCCGGCTTGCTGCCGTGCAGCACCTCGGTGAACCGGGACAGTCTCAGCGGCGGGGCCGGACTGTACGGGATGCGGCGCACCGGCGCGGGTGTCGGGCGCAGCACCCGGCAGGTCTCGTAGTACAGCTGCCGCTCGGTGAAGCGGAGGCCGCCGGGGGAGGCGGCGCGGCGTGCGGCGACGGTGATCGCCCGCTCCAGCAGCAGCCGGCCGGCCGGGCCGGTGGATCGCGTGGCCGTCGGCATGTCAGGTTCCGTCCTTCGTCAGCGGTGGTTCAGCGGGCCGCGGCCAGCTCATGAAGCCGACCGCGGCGGCCGGTTGCCGCTGCGGGCCGGCGGCGCCGCGGGCCTCCCGGACGGCTCGCTCGACGGCCGCGGCCAGCAGGGCGGGCGGGACCGCGGCGATCGGGCTGCGCCAGCCCTGGGTCAGCCATCGCGCCTCCTCGGGTGCGGTCCGGGCGATCCGTGCCAGCCAGGGCGGCGTCTTGCGCAGTGCCTCCGTGGGCGGTTCCTCGTGGAGTTTCACGGCCGCGCTGTTGCCGACGACCGCCCGCACCGGCAGCCCCGCGTCCACGACCGCCCGCGGCGGCCGGCTCGCGCGGGCGTCGGCGACCAGCTGGAGCCCGCGCAGGCTCGCGTCGTGGAGGACCACGACGGGTCCGGTCCCGGAGAGTTCTTCCAGGCCGGCGGCGAGCGTCAGGTTCAGCCGCCGGGGAAGGCCGTTCGCCGACAGGAACACGCGGACGGCACGGTCCGGGCAGAGCAACTGGACCGGGTCCGGCTCCGGTTGCCCGCCGGTGTGCCGCGCCGTGCCGGCGGCCGGCTCCCGGTACGTCTCGTCGTCGACGACGGCGGGCGGCAGGCTCCCGTACGCCTCGACCCAGCGCACGCACATCATCGCCCGGAAGTCCCGCAGCGAGGGCGACAGATAGGCTCCGGCGCGGCGCGCGGGACGGTACGGCTTGCCCTTCGCCACCACGTACACGACGGCTGCCGCGGCCGCGCCCGCCCACCAGAGGAGGCCGGCGAGGGACCCCTCTTCGACCAGGAACGCGAGCGCCACGAGACCGGCGACGAGGACCATCGCCACCGAGCGGCCGACCCACGCGGGGCGTCCGCTCGCCGGGGCCGCCGTCCAGGTGCGGTTGGCGTTGCGGGCCAGGTACCACAGCTGGGTGACGGTGACCTGCCGGCGGCCCCCGTCGGTGGCCCTCTCGGCGACGCGCCGGATGCGGATGTCGTGCATGCCGCGGCCGTGCACCTTGGGATCGAGGGCGAAGGCGCGCCCGCAGCGGGCGCACACGCTGCCCGCGCGTTCCTTGCGCGGCAGGGACGCCTGGCAGTGGGGGCAGATCATCCGCCCTCCCGCGGCCAGGTCATGAATCCGACGTCGGCGGCCCGCCGCCGCTGTGTGTCGGCCGCGGCGCCGGCCCGCTCGACGGCCCGGGAGACGACGGCCAGCAGCTTGGCGGGCGGCACCCCGACGAGCGGGAACCCCCACCCCTTGGCCAGCCACCTCAGCTGGTCGCGGCTGAACTCCCCGCTGTCGCGCAGCCGGGCCATGACGGTCGGTCCCGGCGGTTCGCCGCGCACGGACACGGCCCGCGCGAGACCGTGCACGGCGCCGAGCGGAAGTCCGACGTCGACGACCGGGCGCCCCGGCTGCGCGGTGCGGACGCGGCGGGCGAGCAGCAGGCCGCGGGCGTCCGCGTCGTGGAGGATCAGGACGGGGCCAGCGCCGGGTGCGGCGGGCAGGGCGGCCGGGTCGGCCACGAGGGTGAGCCGGTGACGGGCGGTCAGGCCCGCCGCGTCGAGAAAGACGGCGACGGAGCGGTCGGGGCAGACCAGCACGAGCCCGTCGGACGGGATGGCCGGTGCCGGGCCGGTCGCGTCGTGCGCCGGTACGGCGCCCGGGGACGGGTAGCGGCCGTCGTCGATCACGCCGGGCGGCAGCGAGCCGTAGACGCTCTTCCATTCCGCCAGCGGGCCGGTGCAGAAGTCCGTCCGGGTGAGCCGGGGACGGCCCCGGCCGACGCCCATCGCCCGCGCGATCACGAAGCCGAGCGCCGCGAGCAGCAGCAGGCCGCCTATGACGCCGAACGCCATGACCTCCGAGCCCGCGGCGATGAACAGGGCGATGGCGCCGAAGACACCCAGCACGATGGCGCAGCCCGTGTCGACCTGGCTCGCCCGCAGCGACTTGCGCGCCAGGGCATACCACAACTGGCCCGGGGTGCAGGGCAGTCGGCCGTCCTGGGTGAGCCGGGCGACGATCCGGCGGACCCTGAGGTCGTGCAGGCCCAGCGGGTTGGTCTTGGGGTCGAGGGCGTATCTGCGGCCGCACGTGCCGCACGTGTTGCCGGGCCGTTCCTTGCGCAGCAGGGACGTCTCGCAGTGCGGGCAGATCATCGACGGCCCTCCAGTTGCTGTGCGATCCGGCGCAGTCGGGCGGCCAGCCGCTCGCGCACGGTGGTGACGCCCGGTCCCCGCGCCTGCTGGACCCGCTCGATGTCGCGCAGGGCGGCGGCGAGTTCGAGGTAGTCGGTGCGGGCGAGGGTGCTCGTGCCCGGGTGCGGCCCGGCGCCGCCGTACTCCCCTTGGGCCGCCCTGCGCTCCGCCTCGGGCGCGGTGATCGCGTAGTCGTCGTGGTCGATGCCGTAGCCGGTGTTGGCGGCCAGGATGGTCAGCGGGGCGGTGTCCCGGTTGGCGAAGGAGTGCGGCATCATCTCCGGGATGCGGATCAACTCGCCCGGGGCGAGCGGGACTTCGGTGACCCGGCCGCGCTCGTCGTCGTACAGTCCGCAGGCGGCGTACCCGAGGCTGAGGACGTAGTGCTCTCCGCCGTGCGCATGCGGGGTGAAGGCGCTGCGCGGGCCGACGATGCCGAGTTTGACGGTGGCGTTGGAGGGACGCTCCGGGGACGTGGCGGCGTCCCCGACGAGATAGTGGGCGAACTGCCCGTCGTCGATGAACCGGAGCAGGTCCCGCTCGGGTCCCAGGTCCCGGGCGCCGTCACGGTCGCCGAGGAGGACGGAGCCGTCGGATCGCAGCCGGTACAGCCGCACACCGCGCGGCAGCCTGGCCCACCCTCCCCGGCCGTCCTCGACGGCCGGTGTGCCCGGGGCCGTCCTGCCTGCCGAATCCTCACGCGAGCTGCCGGACAACCGCGCCTCCCCCATGTGCCGCCCACGAACGCAAGCGCATGGTAGTCCGCTGATCCAGAACGCGGCGAGGTTGCCCGGGAACCAACGGCCGACACGCGGCCGAACACCGGGTGAACGGGAGCCCGGCAAGGGAAGGGCCGACCGTGCGGCCAGGGGTGGTTTTCGGCCAAGGGTGGCCGTAAGGGGACCAGTAGGCGGAGACACGGCTGTCGGGGTGCGTAGTTGATCAATAACCTTGTGACCGCATGCCGTGACTCACTCTAGGAGCCCCATGTCCACCGCTCAGCAGGTACCCGACATACTCTCACCCGAGTTCGCCGAGAATCCCTACCCTGCCTACCGAGTGATGCGGGAGAGCGCGCCCCTCATCTGGCACGACGTCACCCAGAGCTACATCATCTCGCGCTACGAGGACGTGGAGCGCGTCTTCAAGGACAAGAACGGGGAGTTCACCACCGACAACTACAACTGGCAGATCGAGCCCGTGCACGGCAAGACGATCCTGCAGTTGAGCGGTCGCGAGCACTCCGTACGGCGGGCCCTGGTCGCACCGGCCTTCCGCGGCAGCGATCTGCAGGAGAAGTTCCTGCCCGTCATCGAGCGCAACTCGCGTGAGCTGATCGACGCCTTCCGGCACACGGGCTCCGCGGACCTGGTCCACGACTACGCGACCCGTTTCCCCGTCAACGTGATCGCGGACATGCTGGGCCTCGACAAGGGCGACCACGAGCGGTTCCACGGCTGGTACACGTCGGTCATCGCCTTCCTGGGCAACCTGTCCGGTGACCCGGCGGTCGCGGCGGCAGGTGAGCGCACCCGGGTGGAGTTCGCCGAGTACATGTTCCCGATCATCCGGGAGCGCCGTCAGAACCTCGGCGACGACCTGCTGTCCACGCTGTGCGCCGCCGAGGTCGACGGCGTGCGGATGAGCGACGAGGACATCAAGGCGTTCTGCAGCCTGCTGCTCGCCGCGGGCGGTGAGACCACCGACAAGGCGATCGCCAGCATCTTCGCCAACCTGCTGGCGCACCCCGAGCAGTTGGCGGCCGTCCGCGAGGACCGCGCGCTGATCCCCCGCGCCTTCGCCGAGACGCTGCGCTACACCCCGCCCGTCCACATGATCATGCGGCAGTCGGCGACCGAGGTCGCGCTCAGCGGGGGCACCATACCGGCGGGCGCCACCGTCACCTGCCTGATCGGCGCCGCCAACCGTGACGAGGGCCGGTACGCCGACCCCGACCGGTTCGACATCTTCCGTGACGACCTGACCACGACGACCGCGTTCTCCGCCGCCGCCGACCATCTGGCGTTCGCGCTCGGCCGGCACTTCTGCGTGGGCGCGCTGCTGGCGAAGGCGGAGGTCGAGATCGGCGTCGACCAGTTGCTGGACGCGATGCCGGACGCCCGGCTGGCCGACGGATTCGACCCGGTGGAGCAGGGCGTGTTCACCCGGGGCCCGCAGTCGCTGCCGGTGCGCTTCACACCCCACACCGCCTGAGCCCACCCGACTCACACCCCACACCGGCTGAGCCCGCCCGGCTCACACCACACCACCGCACCGCCTCAGGCTCGGACCGCACACCGCCACACCGCCACACCGCTGACGGATCAGGCCATGTGCCGCCGCGCCGCCGACGGCTCAGGCGCATGCCGACCGGGCCGACGCCGGTGCACGTCGGGCGCCGCCCGGGCCGGCGGGCCGCCGCGCGCGGCCGGACCGGGTCACGACCCGCGCATCGTGACCCGGCCCGCCGCACCGCTCCAGGACGGAACCAGCCCGCCTCCACCCGGGACGGGTGCGCACCATCACGGCCAGACGCGCCACCCCCACGGACGGGCACGCCACCGGCACGGACCAGCGCGGCACCCCCACGGACAGGTGCGCCACCCCCACAGACCGGCCCGCCACCGCCACAGATGGGCACGCCACCGCCAGGGACGGGTGCGTCAGCGGTGTGCTGTTGTGCGGTCGGGTGTGCTATTGCACCACCGGTGTAAAGAGGGACGGCAAGGCGGTCAGGCCGCGCATCCAGATGGACGGGCGCCAGGTCAGCTCCTCCGGTTCCACCGCCAGGACCAGGTCCGGCAGCCGCTCCAGCAGCGTCTCGACCGCCGTACGGGCGATGACGTCGGCGAGCAGCGGGGCCGGGTAGGGGCAGCGGTGCTCGCCGTTGCTGAACGACAGATGGGCGGAGTTCTCCGCGCCGACGTGCGACTCGGGCCAGATCTGCGGATCGGTGTTGGCCGCGGCGAGCCCCAGCACGAGACAGTCGCCCGCCCGGATCTGCCGCCCGCCGAGCTGGGTGTCGCGCACCGCCCAGCGGCCGATGAAGTTCTGGGTCGGCGTGTCCAGCCAGAGGACTTCGTTCAGCGCCTCGCCGACGCTGAGCCGGCCGCCCGAGACGTTCAGTGCGAACCGCTCGTCGGTGAGCAGCAGCCGCAGCGTGTTGCCGATCCAGTTGGCGGTCGGCTGCTGGGCCGCGGCGATCACGGAGATCAGGTCCTGGACGATCTCCTCGTCGGTCAGTCCCGCAGGGTCGAGCAGCATCCGGGAGGTGACGTCCGGGCCCGGCTTGTCCCGCTTCTCCTTGACCAGCCGCTGGATGCGCTCCCCCACCCGGGTGTAGGCCGCGACCGGGTCGTCGCCCTCCGCGGCGTCCAGCGAGATCCGCAGGTCGTCCACGAGCTGCTGGGTGTCGGTGCCCTCGTGCGGCATCCCGCACATCTGCACCGCGGCCCGCATCGGCAGGGCGTGCGCGTAGGCGCTCATCAGCTCGGCCCGGCCGCTGCCGGCGAACGAGGCGATGAGCCGGTCGGCGATGATCTGGCAGTCGCGGGCGAGTTCGAACTGGTCGACGCCCTCCAGTGCCTGGGTGATCACGCCGGCCCGGCGCCGGTGCTCCTCGCCCTCGGTGAACAGCACCGAGGGCTGGTAGCCGACGAAGGGCAGCAGCGGCCAGTCGGCGGGAATGGCCGGCCACTGGTTCCAGCGCCGCGAGTCCCGGGCGAACAGCTCGTCATGGCTGGTCACATAGCTGACTTCGGTGTAGCCGAGCACGAGCCAGGCGGGCACGTCCCCGTCCAGCAGTACGGGCGCGACGGCGCCGTGCTCGCGCCGCAGGCTGCGGTACAGCTGTGCGGGCGCCTGCTGGTACTCCAGACCGGCCAGCGGCACCGCGCCCTCGTGGGCCGGGCAGCCCGGGGGCGGTGTGGGGTCGGATCCGGTGTCGGTCACGATGCGTTCTCCTTGACCGCGGCCATCTGGTAAAGGTGATCCACGAGGGTGATCAGCACGTCCTTGCCCGACGCCCGCACCCGCGCGTCGCATTCGATCAGCGGCACGTGCTCGGGCAGGCTGAGCGCCTGGCGAATCTCGTCCAGGGAGTATCGCGAGGTGTCGTCGTCGAAGCGGTTGACGGCCACCACGAACGGCGTGCGGTGCTGTTCGAGACGGTCGATCGCGTACCAGGAGTCGTTCATCCGCCGGGTGTCGACCAGCACGACCGCGCCCAGTGTGCCGGAGAACAGCCGGTCCCACAGGAACCAGAAGCGCTCCTGCCCGGGGGCGCCGAACAGGTACAGGACCATGCGGTCGTTGAGGCTGATCCGGCCGAAGTCGAAGGCCACGGTCGTGGTGGTCTTCGCTCGCACCCCGCTGATCTCGTCGACGCCGACACCGGCCTGCGTCATGACCTCCTCGGTGTTCAGCGGCCGGATCTCGCTCACCGAGCGGACCAAGGTGGTCTTGCCGACCCCGAATCCGCCCACGACGACGATCTTGAGTCCGGTCTCGGCGGCATCGGCCAAGGGCGCGCGGCTGGAAGGCAGCTCAGAGATTGCGGAGCCCATCGAGCACCTCCTTGAGAAGGGCGGTTTCGGGAAGCGAAGCGAAGGATTGCGCCGCGCGCGGGTGGCGTGCCGTGATCCGGCTGGTGGCCAGCAGGTCACCGAGCAGGATGCGCACCACGGTGATCGGGAGTTTCAGCTCCGCGGCGATCTCGACCACGGCCGTGGGATGCCGGCACAGTTCGAGGATCCTGACGTGTTCCGACTGCATGCCGGCGGTCGGCTCGCACTCGCTGACCACCAATGTGACCAGGTCGAAGGAGTCGTCGGCACGGCTGCGCCCGCCCGTGACCGTGTAGAGCCGATCGGGATCACCGGTGTCCACGGGCCTGCGCATCACGAGGAGGCACTCCCCGCCACGGGCTGGCGGGGCTCGGCCCGCAGGTGCTCGCCGATCTGCTCGACCAGTTCCGTCATCTGGTTGCCGACCACGCCCGGGTCGGCGTCCTCGTCGGCGACGACGGCCAGGTGCGCGCCCTCGCCCGCCTCCACGATGAACAGCAGCCCACCGTGGAACTCGGTCATGGAATGGCGGACGCCGCCGGTGCCGTTGCCGAACTCCACGGAGGCGCCCTGGGCGAGTGCCTGGATGCCCGAGCAGATCGCGGCGAGCTGGTCGGCCTGGTCCAGCGTCAGGTTCTCGGTCCAGCAGAGCTTCAGGCCGTCCCGGGACAGCACCAGGGAGTGACGCGTCCCGGGGGTGCGTTCCAGGAGGTTCTGCAGAAGCCAGGTCAGGCTGTTGTCGGTGGTCTGCATGGCAGGTGATGGGACGGTGGTGCCCGGTTGTCCGGTCACCGGCCCGTTCCTCCAATCTCGCGAACATGGGGGCAGGGATGCCAGGGCTCTGGGCGCCGTACGGAAGGCGCCGTGGTGCTACTCCGGGACGGGCGGCTCGGACTCCGCGGCGCCGGAGGGGGCGCCGCCGCCCGCGCCGGCCCGGCGTCCGCGGTGGAAGGCGCCGAACTGCGCGCCGGCGTCGCGGGCCGCCCCGCGGGCGCCCGGCCGGGTTTCGTCGCGCGCGGGGGCGTCGTCGGCCGCCTTGCGCTGCTGTCGTTCGAGTTCGGCCTCGGCCATGGTCCGGCCGGGGGCGCGCACCGGCAGCCCGTTGGGGGTGGAGCCGGCCGGGCGTTGCAGGGGCGGCTCCGGTTCGGTCGCGCGCGGGGTGTCCGGGCGGTCCGTGCCGAACAGGTCGTTCTCCACGGCGGGGGCGGGTCCGGGGGTGGGGATCACCGCTTCCGCGCGGGGCTCGGACGTGCCGGGGGCGGGCTCGCGCTGCTGGGCGAGCAGTTGGGGCGGCAGCAGGACGACGACGCCGGTGCCGCCGCGCGAGGAGGGCCGGAAGTTGACGCTGATGCGGTACTTGGCGGCGAGCCGGCCGACCACGGCCAGGCCGAGTCGGGTGCCCTGGAGCGAGGCGAGGTCGGTCGCCTGCCCCGCCACCGCCTTCTCGGCGTGCCGCATCGCGGCGTCGGCCATCTTCAGTCCGCTGTCCTCGATGGTCACGACGATTCCGGCGGTACGTTCCTCCACATAGACGTGGACCTCGTCGATGGGTGGCGAGAAGTTGGCGGCGTTGTCCATCAGTTCGGCGAGCAGATGCATGACGCCCTCGGCCGCGTAGCCGGAGATCGCGGCCTGGGTCGAGCAGTGCATCCTGACCCGCTGGTAGGCGGCGATCCGGCCGACCGCGCCGCGCAGGATGCTCTCCATCACGATGGGCTTGTTCCAGGCGCGGCTGGAGCGCCCGCCCATGAGCAGGGCCAGCCGGTCGGTCATGAGGCCGAGCTGGGAGGTGCCGTGGTCGAGGCGCAGCAGGTCGCCGAAGACCTCTTCCCCGTGCCGTTCCTGCATCTCGCGCAGGTCGGCGAGCATGCTGACGGCCTTGGCCTGGACGCGGCTGAGTGCCTTGGCCGAGGCGGCCTGTGCGGCGGCGGCGCGCCGCTCGCTGAGGGCCATCTCGCGTACGAACAGCTCCGCGGGTGTGCGCAGCAACGGCAGGCTGGGCCAGTCGAGTTCGGCCAGCACGACATCGGCCGAGGCGCCCTCGCGCAGCCGGGCGACGGCGGCGGGCAGCGTCCGCTGCGTCAGCTGCTCCAGCTCCGCCGTCGCCCGCGCCGTCTCGCGCTGGGCCTCGTGGTGCTCGGAGCGGACCGCGGCGGCCTGCCGTACGGCGTCCTCCATGAGGGTGGCGAAGGTGTGTGTGATGCGCCGCAGTTCGGGTTCGGCGACGGAGGCGGCGCCCGCCAGCGCCTCGTCGGCGCCCGCCCCGTCCAGGAGTTGCTTCGCCACGGCCGGCAGGGCGACGTTCGCCACGTGCAGGGATGCCGCGTGCTGCTGGGCCAGTTGGGCGTTGAGGGTGCCGATCTGCGCCGCCTGCTGGTCGGCGGTGCGGCGGGCGCGCCGCGAGAGGCGGGAGCCGACCAGGACGGAGCAGGACAGACAGAGCCAGGAGGCCCCGGCCACCGCCAGCGTCCAGCCGCGGGCGGCATCGGGGGCCGCCGCCGAGACGCCGCCGGCCGCCGCGGCGGTCACCAGCAGCACGGCCGGGGGGACGGCCCGTGCGGCGCGGGACGCCTTGGTGGTCCGGGGCTGGCTGGTGGGAGCAGGCACTGACATTCCGCGGTCCCTCTGGTCCTTGAGAGCAGGGCAAGGTCGATCGGCACGCATCGACCGCAGGTCGGAACGGCTCCCACGGGCAGCGGGTCCGTCCGGACGGCACCCGGCTCATGCTAGCCATCCCGCCGACCGCGGATACCGGACAAGTTGCACAGTCCGCCCAGGAGCCAACTTCGTCGGAATTTGGCCACCCGAACGGAAGTGCGTGGTAAGGATTTTTGATCGGTACCGGCGGCGCAATGTCCCAAAGGCCCCGTCTTTCACAGGGGTTACTTGGCGTCCCACGGGACGTGGACCGACCACGCCGTCGTTGACCGGCCCAAGGGGCGACGATTTTCAGCCGATTACGGTTGGCGAGATGGCGTGCGCCGAGCGTTCAGGCCGCCTTGCGGGCCACGCCGCCGTAGAAGCCGATCGCGGCGGAGCCGTCCGGCGGCGGGGCGTCGGGGCGCCAGAACGGGACCTGGGCGAGACCGGGTTCGACGAGTTCGAAGCCGTCGAAGAACCGCTCGACCGCGGCGTGCGAGCGCAGGTTCAGGGTCGCGGTGGCCCTGCTGTAGACGGCCTGGGCGGCGCTGCGGTCGGCGAAGTCGCCCGTGGCGTGCGAGAGCACCAGGTAGCTGCCTGCCGGGAGCGCGTCGCGCAGGGTGGCGACGACCTCTCCCGGCTTCTCCGCGTCGGTGAGGAAGTGCAGGACGGCCACCAGGAGCACGGCGACGGGCTCGTCGAAGTCGATGACCCGGCGGACGCCGGGGTGGTCCACGAGGGCCCGCGGGTCGCGCAGGTCCCCGAGCACGATGCCCCGCCCGCCGGAGCCGCCGAGCAGCGCGCCGGCGTGCGTGTGCACGATCGGGTCGTTGTCGACGTACACGACCCGTACGTCCGGGGCCAGTTCGGCCGCCGTCTCGTGCACGTTGGGCGAGGTGGGCAGTCCGGTGCCGATGTCGAGGATCTGGCGGACGCCGCCGCCGACGACGTACCGGACGGCCCGGCGCAGGAAGGCGCGGTTGGCCTGGACGCCGATGCGCACCTCGGGCGCCGCGGCGGCGAGCGCGTCGCCCGCGTCGCGGTCCACCGGGTAGTTGTCCTTGCCGCCCAGCAGATAGTCGTAGATCCGGGCGGGGTGCGGCCTGCTGGTGTCGATCTCCTCGGCGCGGAAGCCGTCCTGTCGCACGCTGCGCTCTCCTCTCGGTGACCGCCGCGACCCCCTTGCCCGCGGCCGGCCATCACAGCCTTTCACATCAACTTCACTCTGCCCGGCGGCAGTTGGCGGTTCACACACCCCGCACGGCCGCTTCTGGCGCGCGGGGCGCCGGGCTCTCGGCCTGCCCGGGTCACGAGCGGCGCGAGCGCCGTGCCACGGCGAGCGCCCCGGCGCCGAGGGCGACGACGAGAGCCGCGGCGCCGGCGATCGGGCCGACCGGGGCACCCGAACCCGTCTCCGCCAGCGGCGGCGCGCTGTCGTGGGGCGACGGCTCGGGGGTGGCGGGCGGGGCCGACTGCAGGGGCGGGACGTCCGCGCTGGTGGGGGGCGTCTTGGCCGGCTTGGGAGTGGTCGGCGCGCTGGTGGTGCCGGCGGGCGGCGTGCTGTCCGCGGGGGTGGCGGGCGTCGCGGGGGCCGTCGGGGTCGGGGTCGGCTCCGAGGGGGTCGGGGTGGGCGAGTCGGGCGCGGACGGGGCGCACGCCTTGTCGCCGCCGTTCCACGCCGCGATGAGGTGATAGGGGGTGGCGACGTTGCCGGGCCGGTACGGCGCCGGGCCGTGGCCCTCGCCCGTGCCGCCGTCGTAGGTGACGTCGTCGCCGTACAGGTCGATCTGGCCGTAGCAGTCGGGCGACTTGACGGTGAGCCGCTGCCAGGTCCGCCGCGCGTCGTCCGAGCCCGCCACGTCCGCTGCGGTCAGGTGGACGGTGGCCTTGTCGACCAGGGTCTGCCGGCCCGACGTCTCCCAGTCGGGGCCCTCGGTGGTGTATTCGGCCAGGGAGACGGGGTACGCGCAGCCCTCGGCCACGGACTGGCCCGGGGCCAGCCGGACCTCGACGGTTCCGGGGACGGTGTCCCACTGGTGGAAGCCGCCCTGCGAGGTCCAGTCGGCGCCGACGGCGTTTCCGTCGGCGCCGACTATGCGGTACTGGACCGTGGCGGACTGGCAGCCGGCGCCCGTCGTGGCGCTCGCCGCGCCCGCCGTCCCGAGCACGGGAACGGCGGCGACGACGGCGGTTGCGGCGAGAGCGGCGACGGTTCTGGGGCGATACGAACGCGACAAGATGAGCCTCTGCGTCAGTGATGTGTGGGAGGTGGCGGGCGCGAGGCAGGCACACCGGCGCCGACCGACGCGGCCGACGGACCCCCGACAAACCCCGATAGACGCCGACGGGCACCGATGGAGACGGGGCACACGACGGACACACGGAATACATCAGATACATCGAATATGTCGGACACTTCGGATACGTCGGCGACAGCCGGGCGGGCCGGACCGGATCGGGCCGGACCACTCGCACCCCTTCGCTCACTTCAGTCACAGCGAAGTAGCTGAATTCTTGTCACCTTTCACAACTCCCGTCAATCCTTCACGAGTTCGCCATGCGCCAGGAGGTCTCAGTAGGGCGGCGGAATCTCCTGCTCGGCCCAGATGATCTTCCCGTCGGCCACGTACCGGGCGCCCCAGCGATGGGCCAGCTGGGCCACGAGGAACAGGCCGCGGCCGCCCTCGTCCATGCTGCGGGCGTGCCGCAACCGTGGGGCGGTGCTGCTGGCGTCGGCGACCTCGCAGGTCAGCCGGGAGTCACGGATCAGCCGCACCCGCACCGGCGGCGAGCCGTAGCGGATCGCGTTGGTGACCAGCTCGCTGACGATGAGTTCGGTGGTCATGGCAAGTTCCGGGCAGCCCCACCGCGCCACCTGCCGGGTCGCCCGGGTGCGCAGGTCGGCGACGGCCGCCGGGTCGAGCGGCACCTCCCAGGAGGCGACCCGGTCGGCGCCCAGGCCGTGGGTGCGCGCCAGCAGCAGCGCGATGTCGTCGAGTTGCGGCGTGGGCACCAGTTGCTGCGCGGCGCCGCGGCACAGGGTGTCGAGGTCGAGGTCCGGCCGGGCCAGCAACTGGCCGAGCCGGGCCATGCCCACGCCCATGTCGCGGTCGATCCCCTCGACCAGGCCGTCGGTGTACAGGCCGAGCAGGCTGCCCTCGGCCAGTTCGATCTCGGTGGCCTCGAAGGCCACCCCGCCCAGTCCGAGCGGCGGCCCGGCGGGCAGCTCGGGGAAGGAGACCTGGCCGTCGGGGGTGACCACCACCGGCGGCGGATGGCCCGCGCGGGCCATCGCGCACCGCCGGGTCACCGGGTCGTAGACGGCGTACAGGCAGGTCGCCCCGAGGAACGTGGTCACGGTCTGGTGGGACGCCTCGTCGTCGGGCTCCTCCTCGCTCAGCCGCAGCACGAGGT
Organism: Streptomyces diversicolor; assembly: GCF_057537855.1. Lineage (NCBI taxonomy): Bacteria > Bacillati > Actinomycetota > Actinomycetes > Kitasatosporales > Streptomycetaceae > Streptomyces > Streptomyces diversicolor. The sequence continues at coordinate 75,492 of NZ_BAAJXA010000031.1, read as the reverse complement.
CGTCCAGATGGGCCAGCAGCTCGTCGGGCGGCATCTCCATGTCGGCGAGGGTCTGCACGGCGGTGCGCAGCCGGCCCATGGTCGCGGCGGCGGCGATGCCGTGCCCGACGACGTCGCCGACGACGAGCCCCACCCGGGCACCGGAGAGCGGGATCACGTCGAACCAGTCGCCGCCGACCCCGCCGGTCGCGTTGGCCGGCAGATAGGAGGAGGCCACCTCCATGGCCGTGCCGCCGGTCAGGACGTGCGGCAGCAGGCTGCGCTGGAGCGTGACCGCCGCCGTGTGCTCGCGGCTGTAGCGGCGGGCGTTGTCGACGCACAGCGCGGCCCGCGCGACCAGCTCCCGGGCCAGCAGGACGTCGTCCGGGTGGAAGGAGACCGGGTTGAGCGAGCGCATGAACGTGGCGAGGCCCAGGACGGTGTTCCGGGCCCGCATCGGCACGGCGATCATGGAGTGCAGTCCGTACTCGCGCATCCGGGCCGCGCGGACGGGCTCCTCGGACACCCACAGCGGGTCGTCGGCGTCGAGGACGGGGGTGAAGATCGGGTCGCCCTCCACGAGCAGGTTCAGGTCGTGCGGCGGGGGGATGAAGTCCACCCGGTCGCCGATCTGCGCGACCGCCTCCGGGCAGCCGTCCCGCGCCGAGCTCATGCCGGCCCGGCGCATCACCGGCCGCGCGGTGGCCGGTCCGGCGTCGGACAGCCACGTCCCGTGGCCCTGTGTGCTCAGCACCGGCTCCAGCAGGTCCACGACGACGAAGTCGGCGAAGCGCGGCACGGCGAAGTCCGCCAGTTCCTGCGCGGTCCGCATCACGTCGAGGGTCCTGCCGACGCTGCTCCCGGCCTCGTTGACCATGGACAGGAGGCGGCGCGCGTGCCAGCGCTCGGTGATGTCCAGAACCATGTAGCAGACGCCGGTGAGCGAGCCCGCGGCGTCGACCAGCGGGAAGAACGACGAGGAGTAGGCGTGCTGGCGGTGCGGATCGGCCCAGCTCCAGCCCTCGTACTCGTAGTCGATGACCGGGATTCCGGTCACCATCACCTTGCGCATCAGTCCTTCCAGCGTCTCCGCCTGAAGGCCGGGCAGCAGCTCGCTCAGCCGCTTGCCGAGCCGCTGCTCCCGGGGCACCCCGCCGAACCGCTCCAGGGTGTCGTTGAGCCAGAGGTAGCGCAGCTGGGGATCCATCACGGCCATGCCGACCGGGGAACGGGTCAGGAACCCGTCGAGTACGGACTGGCCCATCGTCCACTGCGGCAGCTGCTCCCGGGCCGAGACCAGGAAGCACTCCTCCCCGCCGATCAGGAACGCCGCCGACACCCGCAGGTCGACCTCGACGCGGTGGCCGTCCCGGTGCCGCAGCGGGATCAGGCCGCTCCAGCCCACGCCGTCGCGGCACCGCTCCACGATGCCCGCGAGCCGCAGGGGATCCCCGGCCAGCGCCAGCAGCCGGGCGCCGGAGCGGCCGACGACCTCCGGTGCGCCATAGCCGAGCAGCGCCTCGGCACCGCTGGTCCATCCGACGACGGTGCCCCGTGCGGAGATCACCGCCACCGCGTCGTTGGACGCGTCGAGCGGATCGCGCGGCCCGGCGGTCGGAGGCGCTTCGGATCCATTTCGCCCAGATGCCATCTATCCCATCCTCTACACGACAATATGGTCCTGCTTGGCCGCCGGATGTGCACGGCCCGAGCCACCGGGGCCCCCGGACACCGAACGTCCGGGCGCGGAGCGGAATGACGTGGTGGCGGACCGTGACCAGGCCCCACCCCACACAAGAGCGCGCAGTTCGGCGCCGAAACGGTCGGACTCGGGCCGGGCGGTGTCCAGCGCGGTGTCGGCCGCCGTGGTCGGTTCGAGGACGACGGCGCGATGCCCTGGCGGGTGCGGCGCCTTCGCCGGCAGCCCGGCGGCGGTGAGCCGGCGGGCCGGCACGGTGACCGCGGGCTCGCGCAGACCGAGGGTGCGGGCGAGGTCGCCCCTGGCTGAGGCCCGGCCGGTCGCGCACCGCCGACAGCGCGCCCGGCCGCGCCGTGGTGATCTCCGCGGTGTCCAGCGGGCGCCGGTCGGCGGTGGTCCGCAGCCGGTGCGCGGCGCGCTGCGCAGAAGGCGGCCGCACCCTCGCCGTCCGCCGCTGTGGCCTCTTCACGCTCGCGGCCGACGGCACCGAGCGGCTGTGCGCGGTGGCCCAGGGCACGATCGCCGTCATGGAGCACACGAAGGACTAGGCTCGTCGGGCCCGCACCCGGTCGTCGGACGATGGACGGAGCCGCCAGATGAACGTTCGCCGTGTCGTGCCCAATGCCCGGTCGGCCGCGCCGCGCGAGAGCGCCGACTTCTACGAGGCCCTCGGCCTCAGGGTGGTCATGGACCTGGGCTGGATCGTCACGCTCGCCTCCCCCGGGAACCCGACGGCACAGCTGGGCCTGCTGACCGAGGACCGGACCGCGCCGGTGGTGCCGGACGTGAGCATCGAGGTCGACGACGTCGACGCGGCCCACGCCGCGCTGCGGGAGAAGGGCGCCGAGATCGTGCATCCGCTCACCGACGAGGAGTGGGGCGTGCGCCGCTTCTTCGTACGGGACCCCGACGGGCGGGTGATCAATGTCCTCAGCCACCGCTGAGGACCCGCGGGCGCGAACCGCAGCGTGCCCGCCCGGGCGACGGTGCCGCACCCGAGTTCGGCCGTACCGGGCAACTCGGCACGGTGGACGGCGCCCTGACGAGCCGTGAGACTGGAGGCCGCACAGCCCTCGACCAGGACGGTGATCATGTATCAGGAAACTCCGCGCGTCGAACTCACCCCGCAGGCCGCCGACCTGGTCCGCCGGTTGCGCGCCGCGCACGGCCCGCTGATGTTCCACCAGTCCGGCGGCTGCTGCGACGGCAGCGCCCCCATGTGCTACCCGGACGGCGAGTTCCGCACCGGCGGTTCGGATGTGCTGCTGGCCGAGCTGGAGGTCGAGGGCGTCGACGAGCCGGTCACGTTCTGGATGTCGCGCAGCCAGTACGAGGGGTGGAGCCACACCCGGCTGATCGTGGACGTGGTGCCCGGACGGGGCAGCGGCTTCTCCCTGGAGGCCCCCGAGGGCGTGCGGTTCCTCACCCGTTCGCGAGTGGTCGACGCGTAGCGCTCCGCGGGATGGGCCGCGATGTGCCGTCGGTCGTCTGCGGCACCGTCGTGGCTGGTCGCGCAGTTCCCCGCGCCCCTTCGGGGCGCGCTGTCGAACCGCAAGCCGCTTCGCGCTCGGCGGGTCACGGCCGCAGGCCGCTCACCAGGTCCGCGGTCGCGGTGAGCCCGCTCTGGATGGTCGGGGCCATGCTCGTGCTCGCCAGATAGAAACCGAGCAGCACACAGACCAGGGCGTGGGAGATCTTCAGCGCGCCGTTGCGCAGGAAGACCACGGCCAGGATCAGGAGCAGCAGCACCACAGAGATGGAAACGGCCATCGCGAACCTCCTCCGCCACGCCAGTTCGCGGCGTTCGGCCGCAAGTGTGGCGTAGCGGAGGGTTCGTCCGGGCGGCTGACGTGCCCCCCGATCGAGTGGTGTTCGCGGTGCCGCTACGCCGCGGCGTGTGCGTCAAGGAACGCTTCGAGGCCCGCGAGGTCGTCGGTGTTGAGGTAGTCGACGCCGGCGGCGAGCAGTTCGGCCCACAGCGCGTCCCGGGCCGGGCCCGCCGCGTCCGGGGTGGCCCAGAAGCGGACCTGCTGCCCGCGCGCGTGTGCCGCCCCCACGATGCCGCGCAGCTTCTGCCGTTCGGCGGCCGGGAAGGTGCCCTCGCCCAGCCAGCTGAAGTTGAGCGTCCAGTTGTCGCTGATCAGCGGGATGAAGGAGGCCGGTGCCGAGCTGCCGAGGTCGGTCAGCCGGCCGTCGTAGAACGCGCGGCGCTCGCTCTGGGCGGCCATCGGCGTACGGGCGGCACGGTCGCCGGAGATCACCGCGGTGACCGGCCCCGGGTGCACCCGGCCGTGCGCGTAGGTGGTGAACAGGTGCTTGTAGCGCCGCAGATGACGGTCGAGTTCGAGGTAGGTCGAGGAGCCCTCGGTCTTGATGTCGATGAGCAGTTGCAGGGGCCTGCGCGCGCCGCGGTACACCGCGCCGTGGCCCGCCCGCACGCGGGCGGCGAGCGGGTCGAGGTAGAGGGATTCGAGGGTGCGGGACGGGTCGAGGTCGGTCACGTCGTGGCCGATGAGGAGCTGGTCGCCGACGAGGAAGATGTCGGCCTCGACGCTGCCGAAGCGGTGGTCGAGGGCGTCGAAGAGGGGACGCGGGTGCTCGTAGTCGTTGTGGGCGTGGGCGTGCCACAGCGGGCGCGGGCCGCGCGAGGCGTCGCCCGCCCACGCCTGAGCGGCGGGCAGGGCGACCGCGCCCGCGAGGGCGGCGCCGAGGGTCGTGAGGGCTCTGCGACGGGTGGTGAGGGCCATGCTCTGCCTCCCTGGTGGGGCCGGGTGGGACCGAAGGGAGTATGCGTGCCGTCGCGGCCCGAGTGACCGGTACGTGCGGGGAGTTGGCCGGACCGCCGCCGCCCGTTCACTTCACCCGGCTGCGCCCCCGGCCCGCCCCCGCTGTCACGCCATCGGCAACACCCGGGTAGGGCAAGGCGGTTCCCCGACGCCGGGCCGGTACGGCGGCGCAGCCACCCGGCACCTGTCAGGCGACGCCCCCGTGTTCCGGCCCCGGTACCACGGTCACCCGGCCGGTCGTTGCGCCGGCGGCGACGCGTTGGACGGCTGCCGCGGCCTCCTCCAGCGGTACCCGGGCGCTGACCAGCGGCCGGATGGCACCTCGCGCGGCCAGGTCGGTGAGCCGTTCATGGCAGTGCCGGACCAGCTCGGGGTCCTTGGTGCGGTACAGGCCCCAGTGCAGGCCGAGAACCGAGTAGTTCTTCACCAGGGCGTGGTTGAGCGCCGGGCTCGGGACGGTGCCGCTCGCGAAGCCGACGACGACGATGCGGCCCTCGAAGGCGACGGACTTCGCGGACTGGGCGTACGCGTCGCCGCCGACCGGGTCGTACACCACGTCGGCGCCCCGGCCGCCGGTGGCCTGCTTGACCGCGGCGACGACATCCTCCGTGTGCCGGTCGATGACGGTGTCACAGCCCAGTTCCCGGGCGACTGCGGCCTTGTCGGCGCCGCCCACGACGCCGATGACGGTGGCCCCGGCCGCCTTGCCCAGGTGGACGGCCGCGCTGCCGACCCCGCCCGCGGCGGCGTGCACGAGCAGCGTCTCGCCGGCCTCCAGGCGGGCCCGCCGGTGCAGGCCGAACCAGCCCGTCTGGTAGCCGATGTGCAGCGCGGCGGCCTCGGCGTCGTCCAGTGCGGCGGGCGCGGGCAGCAGGGCGGCGGCGTCGGCGACGGCGTACTCGGCGAAGCCGCCGTGCGGCAGCGCGGGGGTGGCGATCACCCGGCGGCCGTCCGCGGTCTCGCCGCAGATCTCCACTCCCGGGGTGAACGGCAGCGGCGGGCGGACCTGGTACTGGCCGCGGCACATCAGCGCGTCAGGGAAGTTGACGCCCGCGGCGCGCACCCGCAGCAGGACCTGGCCGGCGCCGGGCGTGGGCCGCTCCGTCTCGGTCAGCCGCATCACCTCGCTCGGTTCGCCGATCTCGTGCACGTGCCATGCCTGCATGCGGGGCCTCCACGGACGGTGTCGCCTGACCGGACTCAACCCGCATACTAAGCGGTCGCTTGCCACCCTGGGAACAGCCGCCCAAGCCGACACCGGCCGGCCACGGTCAGCCACGGCCAGTCACGCTCGGCCACCGCCGGCCACGGCCGGCCACCGGCAGCCGTGGTCGGCCGTCGGTCGCACTCGGCCGCCGTCAGCCCGGTCGACCGCCGTCAGTCGTCCTCGGCGCGCCGCGTCGGCCGCGCCCGCACATGCATCCGCTCGCCCTGCGGCCCGAAGAGGCTCAGGAACTCCACCGGCCCCTCCCCCGTCGACCCGAACCAGTGCGGGACCCGGGTGTCGAACTCCGCCGCCTCCCCCGCCGTGAGCACCACGTCGTGCTCGCCGAGCACCAGCCGCAGCCGACCGGAGAGCACGTACAGCCACTCGTAGCCCTCATGGGTGCGCGGATGGGGCTGCTGGCTGCGCTGCGGTTCGAGCACCTTGAACGCCTGGAGCCCGCCGGGCTGACGGCTCAGCGGCCAGTGCGTGCGCCCGTACCGCTCGATGGGCCTGGCCGCGGGCACCCGCGGGTCGCCGACCGGCGGTGCGCCCACCAGTTCGTCCAGCGCCACCCGGTGCGCCCGCGCGATCGGCAGCAGCAACTCAAGGGATGGCTTGCGCAGGCCCGCCTCCAGGCGCGAGAGCGTGCTCACCGAGATACCGGTCGCCGCCGAGAGCCCGGCGAGCGTGGCGCCGCGCTCCTTGCGGATGCGCCGCAGGCGCGGCCCGACCTCGGCGAGCACGTCATCCGTGTCGTCCACGCGGTCCATGTCACGGTCGTTCGCGTCCGTCATGCGTCCATTGCAGTTTCGGCAAACGCGTTTGTCAATACGGCAGCGTGCGGGCGACTGTCTCCGTGGAGGTGGTCAACCATGACCGAGAAGACCGAGAAGGCCCAGCGGACTGACGAGACCGGGACCTACGAGGCGATCGTCGTCGGAGGCGGGGCGGCCGGGCTGTCCGCGGCGCTGGTCCTGGGGCGCGCCAGGCGCCGCACACTGGTCGTCGACGCGGGTGAGCCGCGCAACGCGCCCGCCGCGCACATGCAGGGCTATCTGACCCGCGACGGCATGCCGCCCGCCGAGTTCCTGGCCGCGGGCCGCGCGGAGATCGCGCGTTACGGCGTGGAGCTGGTCCGGGACCGCGCGGTGGACGTGACCCGCGACGACGGCTTCGGCGTGACGCTGGCCGGCGGCGGGACGGTGCGCGCCCGGCACCTGGTCGTGGCGACCGGGCTGCACGACGAGCTGCCGCCGGTCGACGGGCTGGCCGAGCGGTTCGGCCGGGACGTGCTGCACTGCCCGTACTGCCACGGCTGGGAGGTGCGCGACCGGGCGTTCGGCGTGCTCGCCACCTCCCCGCTGAGCGTCCACCAGGCGCTGATGGTGACCCAGTGGTCGAAGGACGTGACCTTCTTCCTGCACCGGGTCGCCGAGGACGAGCTGTCCGACGAGGATCTGCGCAGACTGGCGGCGGCCGGGGTACGGGTGGTCCCGGGCGAGGTCGCGGGCCTCGCGGTCACCGACGACCGGCTGACCGGGGTGCGGCTGGCCGGGGCCGGGGAAGGCACGGTCCACGAGCGCGAGGTGCTGTTCGTGGCGCCGCGGGCGGTGCCGCAGACCGATCTGCTGGTGCGGCTGGGCGCCGAGATGCGCGAGACGCCCTTCGGCACCTTCCCCGTGGTCGACGAGCGGGGCCTGACGAGCGTGCCGGGCCTGTGGGCGGCGGGCAACGCGAGCGGCTTCGCCGAGCAGGTGGTGAACGCGGCGAGCCGCGGCTACCGGGCGGGCGCGGCGATCAACGGGGAACTGCTCTTCGCCGATCTGGACGCGGCCGTCGGGGTGTAGTCCCGGCTGCCGCGTTGCACCATGGCTGCATGCTGCTGGCCCGGCTCGCCCTCGTGTCCCGGGAGGTCGCGGCCACCGCGGCCCGGTCCCGGAAGACCGCCCTGCTCGCCGAACTGTTCCGGGACGCGGAGCCGGACGACGTGCCGATCGTCATCCCGTATCTGGCGGGCCGGCTGCCGCAGGGCCGGCTCGGCGTCGGCTGGAAGGTGCTCGGCCGGCGCGTGCCGCCGGCCGCGGAGCCGTCCCTCACGGTGCGCGAGGTGGACGCCCGCCTCACCGAGCTGGGCAAGCTCGCAGGACCCGGCTCGCAGGCGGAGCGCGCCCGGCTGGTCGGCGCGCTGTTCGGCGCGGCCACCGAGGACGAACAGCGTTTCCTGCTCGGGCTGCTCACCGGCGAGGTGCGCCAGGGCGCCCTGGACGCCGTCGCCGTGGAGGGCCTGGCGCAGGCGACCGGGGCGGACCCGGCGGAGGTCCGGCGGGCGGTGATGCTCGCCGGGTCGCTCCAGGCGGTCGCCGCGGCGCTGCTCGCGGACGGCCCCGGCGCCCTTGACCGGTTCCGGCTCATCGTCGGCCGCCCGGTGCAGCCGATGCTGGCGCGGACCGCCGCCTCGGTCGCGGAGGCCGTGGAGAAGCTGGGTGCCTGCGCGGTCGAGGAGAAGCTCGACGGCATCCGCATCCAGCTGCACCGGGACGGCGACTCGGTGCGCGTCCACACCCGCACGCTGGACGACATCACCGACCGGCTGCCCGAGGTGACGGCCGCCGCCCTGGAGCTGATGGGTGAACGGTTCATCCTGGACGGCGAGGTGATCTCCTTCGACCCGGCGGGCCGGCCCCGGTCGTTCCAGGAGACGGCCGGGCGGGTCGGCTCCCGGGTGGATGTGGCACGGGCCGCCCGGGAGGTCCCCGTCTCGCCGGTGTTCTTCGACGCCCTCGCGGTCGGCGACCGCGACCTGCTGGACCTGCCGTTCGCCGAGCGGCACGCCGAGCTGGCCCGGCTGGTGCCCGAGCCGATGCGGGTGCGCCGGGCCCTGGTGGCCGGCCCAGGGGACGTCCGGGAGGCGGAGCGGTTCCTCGCCGAGACCCTGGAACGCGGCCACGAGGGCGTCGTGGTGAAGGCGCTGGACGCGCCCTACAGCGCGGGCCGGCGCGGGGCGTCCTGGCTGAAGGTCAAGCCCGTGCACACCCTGGACCTGGTGGTCCTGGCCGCCGAATGGGGACACGGCCGCCGCACCGGCAAGCTCTCCAACCTGCACCTGGGCGCGCGCGGCCCGGACGGCGGTTTCGCCATGCTCGGCAAGACGTTCAAGGGCATGACCGACGCGATGCTCACCTGGCAGACCGAGCGGCTGCGGGAGCTGGCCGTCGCGGACGACGGCTGGGTGGTCACCGTACGCCCCGAACTCGTCGTCGAGATCGCCTACGACGGCCTGCAGCGGTCCTCCCGCTATCCGGCCGGCGTCACCCTGCGCTTCGCCCGGGTGATCCGCTACCGCGAGGACAAGCGTCCGGAGCAGGCCGACACCGTCGCGTCGCTGCTCGCCGCGCACCCCGAGGTACGGCCGTGACCGGGCGGCGCAGCGCGGGCCTGTTCCTGTTCCGGCACGCCGAGGACGGTCTTCAGGTGCTGCTCGGCCACATGGGCGGCCCGTTCTTCGCCCGCAGGGACGCCGGGGCGTGGACCGTGCCGAAGGGCGAGTACGGGGATGACGAGAGCGCCTGGGACGCGGCCCGGCGCGAGTTCCGGGAGGAGCTGGGCCTGCCGCCGCCGGACGGTGCGGCCGTACCGCTCGGCGAGGTCAGACAGGCGGGCGGCAAGGTCGTCACGGCGTGGGCGGTGGAGGGGGACCTGGACCCCGCGGACGTGGTGCCCGGGACCTTCCGGATGCAGTGGCCGCCGCGCTCCGGGCGGACCCAGGAGTTCCCGGAGCTGGACCGGGTGGCCTGGTTCGGGCTCGACCGGGCCGGGCAGTTGATCGTGCGGGCGCAGGCCGCGTTCCTCGACCGGCTGGCCGAGCACGCGGCGGGCCGGTGAGCGCCGCCCCGCGGGGCGGCGGAGCGCCATGACCCGCACGCCTTGCGGAGCCCCGCGCCGCGCGGGAAGGTCGTAGCACAGACCGCTCGGAGGGAGGTCGGCCATGCCCATCGCGACGGTGAACCCGGCGAACGGCGAGACGCTCAAGACGTACGAGGCCATGGGCGAGGAGGAGATCGAGCGCCGGCTCCAGCTCGCCGAGGCCACGTTCCGCACCTACCGGTCGAGTGGCTTCGCGGACCGCGGACGGCTGCTGCTGCGGGCCGCGCGCCTCCTGGACGAGGACACCGAGGACATCGCGCGGACCATGACCACCGAGATGGGCAAGCCGCTCGGGCAGGCCCGCGCGGAGGCCGCGAAGTGCGCCAAGGCGATGCGCTGGTACGCCGGGCACGCCGAGGAACTGCTGGCCGACGAGGAACCCGCCGACTCCGACGCGCGGGACTCGGGCGCGTCACGGGTGCGGGTGCGCTACCGGCCGCTCGGGCCGGTGCTCGCGGTGATGCCGTGGAATTTCCCGCTGTGGCAGGTGATCCGGTTCGCCGCCCCGGCCCTGATGGCGGGCAACGTGGGTCTGCTCAAGCACGCCTCCAACGTGCCGCAGACCGCCCTCTACCTGGAAGACCTCTTCCACCGGGCTGGCTTCCCCGAGGGCTGCTTCCAGACCCTGCTCATCGGTTCCGGGGCCGTCGCCGGCGTGCTGCGCGACGAGCGGGTCAGGGCCGCCACGCTGACCGGCAGCGAACCCGCGGGCCGGGCGGTCGCCTCCGTCGCCGGGGAGATGGTGAAGAAGACGGTGCTGGAGCTGGGCGGCAGCGATCCGTACGTCGTCATGCCGTCCGCCGACCTGGACCGGGCCGCTCAGGTCGCGGTGACCGCACGGGTGCAGAACAACGGGCAGTCGTGCATCGCCGCCAAGCGGTTCATCGTGCACACCGACGTCTACGACGCCTTCGCCGAACGGTTCGTCGCCGGGATGCGGGCGCTGACGGTCGGCGATCCGATGTCGCAGGACACGGACGTCGGCCCGCTGTCCACCGAGCGGGGGCGAGCCGATCTGGAGGAGCTGGTGGAGGACGCACGGCGCGGCGGGGCGCGGGTGCTGTGCGGCGGCCACCGCCCGGAGGGGCCCGGCTGGTACTACCTGCCGACCGTGCTCGCCGGGATCACCCGCGAGATGCGCATCCACCGCGAGGAGGCGTTCGGGCCGGTCGCCACGCTCTACCGGGCCGACGACCTCGACGAGGCGGTGCTGATCGCCAACGACTCGCCGTTCGGGCTCAGTTCGAACGTGTGGACGCGGGACGAGGCCGAGACCGAGCGGTTCGTGGCGGACCTGGAGGCGGGCAGCGTGTACGTGAACGGGATGACCGCCTCCCATCCGGCGTTCCCCTTCGGCGGGGTCAAGCGGTCCGGGTACGGGCGTGAGCTGTCCGGGCACGGGATCCGCGAGTTCTGCAACATCACCACGGTATGGCAGGGTCCGTGACGTTTCCGGGGCTACGATCCGATCTGTGAACCGCGAAGTGACCCTGCCTCTGATCGTCGACGACCGCGGTGCCCTTCAGGTGGCCGCGGCCGACGTGAGCAAGCTGCTCCGCACGGTGGGCGGCCGGTGGCTGCGACTCGTCGAGGCCGGGCAGGACGGTCTGGACGAGGACACGGTGGCCGCCCTGACCATCGAACTCGCGAAGCTGGCCGACCGCATCGACGTGGCCTGCATCGCCCACAGCAGCGGCCCCCCATAGCCCGGACACCGCGTGCCGGTGGCGTCCGGAACAGGACCGCGTACGCCGGAGACCGGCTCCCGCGGTCCCCCTCCGGACCGCCGTCCGGCAGTCGGGCCGACCTGTACGGCGCGCCGGGCATCGCGGGCCGGGCGCCGTGCGGGGTGGCCGGACGGCCGCCCCCGCCGGGCCGGTCCGGGCGCTGCTCGGGGATCTCGTCCGGGGCACTTGCGCCGAGACCGGCCCGCGCGCACGTGCGCGCGCCCCGCATCGGTACAGGGCGGCACGGGCTGCGGGCACGACGGGCTTGACCGGTGACCAGGACACGAAGGACCCGCGGGCGACCGCACCCGCCCACCCGGCCGACCGCGTCGACCCGGCTTGCATGCCCCACGGCAGCAGCCGACCGCAGCCTGAACGCTCCGCGTCGGCGGCAGCCGTTCGGGACCGCGCACGGCTGCCCGCGTCCCCTCGCGGCCGACCGAACGGCGCGCTCCGCGACGCCCTTCCTGCGGCCGGCACAGCTGCCGTTGAGGGGGACGCGACCCTTGTCGAGGCGGCCGGTGTCCGGGGGCCGCCTGCGCGGATGCGGTCGCCCGCGGGTCCGGTCCCGGGAACGGTCGCGCGGAGAACGTGAAGTGGGCGCGGGTCTGTCCGGCGGGCCCTGGTGACGGCGCGGCAGATCCGCGGTGCGGGGGTGAAACCCGCTCCGCGTCGGGCAGTTGGTGCTCGCCGCGACCGGACGGCGGGCGGCTCGTCGTCCGCGCCGGCCGCCAACTCGCCGACGCGCATTACCAGTTCCTGTGCGGCACCGCCCTCCAGCGGGGGTATGCGATCTGCCCCGGCACGGCGCGGCACGCGGCCGGGCATGCCTCGGTGGGTTGGGCGTCGGCGGGTGAGGCAGGCGGCGCGAGCCGGACGGGACCGGCGGCGGGGCCGGCGGGCCGGTCCTCGTTCGCGCGGCGGACGCGGGCGGCATCTCCTCGCATGCGGCCGGCAGGGTGAAGAACGGGGGTCGACTTCGGGCGGTCGGCGCCCCGTTGGGCCGGCTACGTAACAGTGCGCCGGTCCGCGGCCACCGCCCACCGCCGCTCCAGGTCCGGCCGGCCCGAGCGCGACCCGGCCGGCGCCACGCTCCGCGATCATCGGGAGGAGCCGATTCGCCCCCGGGTCGGTGACCGGCCTGAGGGCCGTGGAGGCCAGTGTTTCCTTGGCTGTTGGCGGCATCGCGTCCCCCGCCGGGGCGCCGTGGGCCGAGGCCCGTCCCCGACCCGTTGTCCCCGGTTCGGAGTAACCCGGCGCGAGATCGTCGCCCCGTCGGGCGAACCTGAGTGCACCACCTTCTCACCGGTGGGCGAAGACCCCCGGACGGCGAAAGCAGGGACGGCTCATGGCGACTTTGTGCAGACCCTCGGTGTCCGTACCAGAGAACGTGATCACGATGGAGGAGACACTGGAACTGGCGCGTACGCGTCACGCGGACCATCCGCAGCTGCCACTGGCCCTCCGACTGATCGAGAACACGGGCGTACGCACCCGGCACATCGTGCAGCCCATCGAGGAGACTCTGAAGCACCCGGGTTTCGAGGAACGCAACAAGGTCTACGAGGCGGAGGCGAAGGCCCGGGTCCCCGCGGTGATCCAGCGGGCGCTCGACGACGCCGAACTCCTGACGTCTGACATCGATGTCATCGTCTACGTGTCGTGCACCGGCTTCATGATGCCGTCGCTGACCGCGTGGCTGATCAACGAGATGGACTTCCCGAGCACCACCCGTCAGCTGCCGATCGCCCAGCTGGGCTGCGCGGCCGGCGGTGCGGCCATCAACCGGGCCCACGACTACTGCACGGCCTACCCCGAGGCCAACGTCCTCATCGTGGCCTGCGAGTTCTGCTCGCTGTGCTACCAGCCCACCGACCTGGGCGTCGGCTCGCTGCTCTCCAACGGCCTGTTCGGCGACGGCATCGCCGCGGCCGTGGTGCGCGGTCAGGGCGGCACCGGCGTACAGCTCCAGCGCAACGGGTCCTATCTGATCCCGAAGACCGAGGACTGGATCGCCTACGACGTCCGTGCGACGGGCTTCCACTTCCTGCTGGACAAGCGGGTCCCCACCACGATGGAACCGCTGGCCCCGGCGCTCCAGGACCTCGCGGGCACCCACGGCTGGGACGCGTCCGCACTGGACTTCTACGTCATCCACGCGGGCGGACCCCGAATACTCGACGACCTCAGCAAGTTCCTGAAGGTCGAGCCGCACGCGTTCCGGTTCAGCCGGTCCACGCTGACCGAGTACGGCAACATCGCCAGCGCCGTGGTGCTGGACGCGTTGCGCCGGCTCTTCGACGAGGGCGGCGCCGAGGACGGTGCGCGCGGGCTGCTCGCCGGCTTCGGGCCCGGCATCACCGCCGAGATGACCGTGGGCAGCTGGGTGCAGAGGGGCTGAGCGACGACATGGCGGAAGAGACACTCGCCGGGTCCGTGCCGACGGTACGGAACCGGACGGCGCCCGAGCCGGCCGGGGCCGCCCTCGACCCGGTGCTCGACGAGCTGATGCGGGAGGGTCCGGTCACCCGGATCCGGCTGCCGGGCTGCGCGGGCTGGGCCTGGCTGGTCACCCGGTACGAGGACGTGCGGGCGGTGGCCGACGACCCCCGGTTCGGCCGCGAGGCGGTCATGGACCAGCAGGGCACCCGGCCGGCCCCGCATGTCGTCCCCTCCCGTGGCGCGGTCGCCTTCCGCGACCCGCCCGGCCACACCCGGCTGCGCCGCTCGGTGGCCGCCGCGTTCACCGCGACGGGCGTGCGGCGGGTGCGCGACAAGGCCCGTGCCCTGCTGGACGAGTTGGTCGACGACCTGCTCAGGGCGGGCCCGCCGGCCGATCTGACCGCGACGGTCCTCGGTCCGTTCCCCATCGCGGTGATCTGCGAGCTGATGGGCGTTCCCGGCGCCGACCGGCAGGACATGCACACCTGGACGCGGCAGATCCTGTCCTGTGCGCGGGGCGAGCAGGACGGCGAGCGGGCCGAGGACGAGATGTACGGGTACTTCGCGGATCTCATCGGGGTGCGCCTGGACAGTGCGTCCGAGGACGTCGCCTCGCTGCTCGGCGGCGCCGTGGGCCGCGGCGAGGTGTCGCTGGACGAGGCAGTCGGTCTTGCCGTCCTCCTGCAGATCGGCGGCGAGGCGGTCACCCACCACAGCGGGCGGATGTTCCACCTGCTGATGACCCGTCCCGATCTGCTCGAACGGCTGCGTGCCGAGCCGGAGATCAGGCCCCGGGCCGTCGATGAGCTGCTGCGGTGCGCCCCGCTTCGCAACGCGGTCGGGCTGCCCCGGATCGCCCTGGAGGACGTCGAGGTCTCCGGCGTACGGATCCGGGCCGGCGACCCGGTCCATGTGTCGTACCAGGCCGCCAACCGCGACCCGGACGTCTTCCCCGACCCGGGGGCCGTCGACTTCGACCGCGACCCCGACGACCATGTGGCGTTCGGCTTCGGCCCGCACCACTGCCCCGGCGGCATGCTGGCCCGGCTGGAGTCGGAACTCCTGCTGGACACCCTGCTGGAGCGGGTGCCGGGGATGCGGCTCGCGGTGCCGCCGGACGAGGTTCCGTTCCGCGGCGGCGCGGTGGTCCGCGGCCCCGAGACGCTGCCCGTGACGTGGTGAGGTGACGATGACCGCGACGGAGGGGCTGCTCGTACCGCCGGGACACGGGCGCATCGTCCAGGCGCCGGCCCAGCGGGTGACGTTCAAGGTGACCGGCACGCACTCGCGGACGGCCTCCACCTTCGAGGTGGAGGTCCCGCCCGGGTTCGACGTCGGCGCCCATGTGCACACGCGCAGCGAGGAGCTGTTCTACGTGCTGGAGGGCGAACTGGACGTGCTGGCCTTCGAACCGCGGGTCCGCACGCCCGACAGCTGGCGCAAGTGGGAGTCGCTTTCCGGCAACAAGGTGGTGCGGGCGACGCCCGGCACCGTCATCGTGGTGCCGCCGGGCTGCCCGCACGCCTTCGCCAACCCGACGGACAACCCCGCGAAGATGTTCTTCCAGGCGTCTCCGCCGCCCGATCACGAGCGGTACTTCGAGGAGTTGCTGGAGATCCTGGGCGACGGGGGTCCGCCGGACCACGACGCGATCGAGGCGCTGCGCAAGCGCTACGACATCGAACAACTGACCCCGCTACGCCACACGTGACCACGGGCCCCGCCCGGGAGCCGCCACGACCCGCTACGGGACGCCGGGCGCCCGGGCGGGGTCCGTCGGGAGTGGTGTGAGCGGAACCACCGGCCCCGGCGGCGGCCCCAGCCGTCGGGCGATCGGATGCCCGTCGCATGAGCTCACCGAGGGCCGCCGTGCGGGCCGCCGCCGGTGAGGCGTGCCGGCTCGGGGATGCGCCCGGACACGCGGTCCCGGTCCCCACCCGTCAGGGCAGCCGAACCACGTGCTCGGCGCGGCGGAGACATCGCCCACACCAACTGCCCCGTCGGGCAAGGACGGTCGCGGGGGCCGCCGTGGTGCCGTTGTCGGCGCCCTTTGGCGTCAGCGGATCGGGATGCCTGAGAGGGTGCGGGCTATCACCAGGCGCTGGATCTCGCTGGTGCCTTCGAAGATGGTGTAGATGGCGGAGTCCCTGTGCATCCGCTCCACCGGGTACTCGCGGGTGTATCCGTTGCCGCCGAGGATCTGGATCGCCTGGGCGGTGACCTGCTTCGCGGTCTCGCTGGCGAACAGCTTGGACATCGAGCCCTCGGCCGCGGTGAACGGCCTGCCGTTGACGGCCATCCAGGACGCCCGCCACACCAGCAGCCGGGCCGCGTCGATCCGGGTGCGCATGTCCGCGAGCTGGAAGGCGATCCCCTGGTTGTCGATGATCGGCCGGCCGAACTGCTCCCGCGTCCTGGCGTAGTCGAGGGCCACCTCGTACGCGGCCCGGGCCGTGCCCACGGCCATCGCGCCGACCGCCGGGCGGGACGCCTCGAACGTGGCCATCGCCGCGTTCTTCACCCGCTCGCCGTCCGTGTGCGCCCGCTCCCTGGCCCGGGCCAGCCGCTGGTCCAGCTTCTCCTTGCCGCCGAGCAGGCACGAGCCGGGCACGCGCACGTCGTCCAGGACGACCTCGGCGGTGTGCGAGGCGCGGATGCCGTGCTTCTTGAACTTCTGTCCCTGGGTGAGCCCCCGGGTTCCGGGCGGCACGATGAACGAGGCGTGCCCCTTGGAACCCAGCTCCGGGTCCACCTGGGCGACGACGACGTGGACGTTCGCGATGCCGCCGTTGGTCGCCCAGGTCTTCGTGCCGTTGAGCACCCACTCGTCCTTGGCCTCGTCGTACACGGCACGTGTGCGCATCGAGGCCACGTCGGAGCCTGCGTCGGGCTCGGAGGAGCAGAAGGCCGCGACCTTGACGTCGGTCGCGTCGCCGTACATCTGCGGGATCCAGGTGCCGATCTGCTCCTCGGTGCCGTTGGCGAGGACGCCCACGGCGGCGAGGCCGGTGCCGACGATGGACAGGGCGATGCCCGCGTCGCCCCAGAACAGTTCCTCCATGGCCATCGGGATGCCGAGTCCGGTGGGGTCGAAGTACTGCTGGGCGTAGAAGTCCAGGGAGTAGATGCCGACCTTGGCCGCCTCCTGGATGACCGGCCAGGGAGTCTCCTCACGCTCGTCCCATTCGGCGGCCGCGGGGCGGATGACGTCGGCGGCGAAGCCGTGCAGCCACTCCTTGACCTCCTTCTGTTCGTCGTTGAGCTCCATGGTGAACTCGGCCATGTCCCCTCCAGCGCGGCACGTGCATGTTACTTGCGGTAACAGGAGTCTGTTACCCACTGGTAGGAAAAGTCAACTCCGACCGACCCGTCGCCCTCCCGTTCGATGTCAGGGGCACCGACAGTGTTAGTTTGCGCAGGCGTCACCGAATCAGCACGGGTGGGGAGATCACATGGACACCACGCAGCGGACCGACCAGCAGCGGTCCGCCGACCGCCGACGGCGGGAGCTGCTGGAGGCCGCGGACAGAGTGGTGCTGCGTGATGGCCCGAAGGCCTCGATGAACGCCATCGCGGCGGAGGCCGGCATCACCAAGCCGATCCTTTACCGCCACTTCGGCGACAAGGGGGGCCTTTACGCGGCCTTGGCCAAGCGGCACACGGACGCGCTGCTCGACTCGCTGCGCGCGGCGCTGGACGCCCCGGCGGAGCGGCGGGAGCGGGTCGAGGCCACCCTGGACACCTATCTCGCGGCGATCGAGGCCCGGCCGCAGGTGTACCGCTTTCTCATGCATCCGGCGGAGGGCTCGCAGAGCGATCAGGGCTTCGACGTCGGCAAGCACAGCGCTCCGCTGCTGCGGCGGATGGGCGAGGAGCTGGCCCAGGTGATCGGGGACCGGCTGGACCTGGGGCCGGGCAGCCAGCAGCTGGCCCGGGTGTGGGGACACGGGATCGTCGGCATGATGCACGCGGCCGGCGACTGGTGGCTGGGCGAACGCCCCTGCTCACGCGCGGAGTTGGTGAAGAGCCTGGCCGACCTGCTGTGGGGCCGACTGGCCGCGGCAGCCGACAGACTGGGCAGCCCAGGCTTCTGACGCCGGCGCCCCGAAGGGGGGCGGGGCCGTATCGATGTGCGGCTCCGCCGCGCGGGCGCAAACGGCCGCAACGCACCCGCACCCGCACCCCCCGACAACCCGACACACATCCGCACCACGAACGACACACCGCGGTCAGGAACGCCACGGGGCGCGCCTCACCCGGCGGAGCAGGCGGGCGCGGCGCCAGCCGTTGAGGCGGTCCGCGTAGACCCCGCCCTCCAGATGGTCCCACTCGTGTTGCAGGCACCGGGCGAAGAACCCCGTGCCGTGCACGGTGACCGGCTCGCCGGTCACCGTGAAACCCTCGACGACCGCGTGGTCGTACCGCTCCGTCGCCGCTTCGAGACCCGGCAGCGACAGACAGCCCTCGGGGCCGCGCACCACCACCCCGTCCGCCGTCACCAACCGCGGGTTGACCACATGCCCCAGATGCCGCACGTCCTCGTCGTCGGGACAGTCGTAGACGAACACCCGCGAGGACACGCCGACCTGGTTCGCGGCTAGCCCCACCCCGCGCGCCGCGTACATCGTCGCGAACAGGTCCTCCACCAACTCCGCAAGGCCGGCGCCGAAGTCGGTCACCTCCGCGCAGCGGGCGTGCAGCACCGGGTCGCCGTGCAGGGTGAGGGGCCTGACCCGCCCGCGGGCTCCCCGGATCGAACCGTTTCGCATGGCCGCAAGGGTACGGTTCCCTGGGCCCACACCCCGCCGCGCAGGCGTGGGCCGGGATTCGGGTGTGCGAACGGATCTCGATAGGCTGACGTCCACACCACGTTGCCGGATGGCTCAGGCGCGGCGCGTACGCAAGGAGGATCGAGAACTGATGGCAGGCAACTCGGACCCGCTCACGCCGCGGGCCAAGCTGGCCGTGACCGCGGGCAAGGCGGTCGCGGCGGCGTCCCGCGCCGCCGGGCGCGGCAGCGGATCGGTGATCGGTGGCCGGGTCGCGCTGAAACTCGACCCCGACCTCCTCGCCCGGCTCGCCCAGAACCTGGACGTCGTCCTGGTGTCGGCGACCAACGGCAAGACCACCACCACCCGGCTGATCGCCGAGGCGCTGCGCGCCGCGGGTCCGGTCGTCTCCAACGCGCTCGGCGCCAACATGCCGGCCGGTATCACCTCGGCCCTCGCGGGCGGTTCGGACGCGCGCTACGGCGTGATCGAGGTCGACGAGAAGTACCTGGCGGGCGTGGCCCGGGACACCGACCCGAAGTGCATCGCGCTGCTGAACCTCTCCCGCGACCAGCTCGACCGGGCCGCCGAGACCCGGATGCTCGCCGAGAACTGGCGCGAGGGCCTTTCCGGCTCCAAGGCCGTCGTCGTCGCCAACTGCGACGACCCGCTGGTGGTGTGGGCCGCCTCCTCCTCGCCCAATGTGATCTGGGTCGCGGCCGGCCAGATGTGGAAGGACGACGCCTGGTCGTGCCCGTCCTGCGGCGGTGTGATGCAGCGCCCCGGCGACGACTGGTACTGCGGCGAGTGCGGTTTCCGCCGTCCGACGCCGAGCTGGGCGCTGTCCGGCGACCACGTCCTCGACCCGCACGGTTCCGCCTGGCCGATCCACCTCCAGCTGCCGGGCCGTGCCAACAAGGCCAACGCCGCCAGCTCCGCGGCGGTCGCCGCCGTCTTCGGTGTGCCGCCGCAGGTCGCCCTGGAGCGCATGTACCAGGTGCAGGCCGTCGCCGGGCGCTATGACGTCGTGCAGTTCCTGGGCCGCGATCTGCGTCTGCTGCTCGCGAAGAACCCGGCGGGCTGGCTGGAGACCTTCTCCCTGATCGACCCGCCGCCCACCCCGGTGATCCTGTCCGTGAACGCGCGCGGCGCCGACGGCACCGACACCTCCTGGCTGTGGGACGTCGACTACACCCGGCTGACCGGTCACCCGATCGTCGTCATCGGCGACCGGAAGCTGGACCTCTCGGTGCGTCTGGAGGTGGCGAACCAGCACTTCCAGGTCTGCGACACCCTCGACCAGGCGGTCCAGCAGTCCCCGCCCGGCCGCATCGAGGTCATCGCGAACTACACCGCGTTCCAGGACCTGCGCCGCCGCGTCGGAAACTGACGGCACACCCGACACAAAGGACGATCACTTCATGAGCGACAACAGCCTGCGTCTGGTGTGGATCTACCCGGACCTGCTGAGCACCTACGGCGACCAGGGCAACGCGCTCGTCGTGGAGCGCCGGGCCCGGCAGCGCGGACTCGACGTGGCCCGGCTCGACGTGCGCAGCGACCAGCCGATCCCGACCTCCGGCGACATCTATCTGATCGGCGGCGGCGAGGACCGGCCGCAGCGGCTCGCGGCGGAGCGGCTGCGCCGCGACGGGGGCCTGCACAAGGCGGTGGAGAACGGCGCGATCGTCTTCTCGGTGTGCGCGGGCTACCAGATCCTCGGCCACGAGTTCATCAACGACCTCGGCCAGCGCGAGCCCGGCCTCGGCCTGCTCGACGTGGTCTCGGTGCGCGGCGAGGGCGAGCGGTGCGTCGGCGACGTCCTCGGGGACGTCGACCCGCGCCTGGGCCTGCCCCAGCTGACCGGTTTCGAGAACCACCAGGGCGTCACCCACCTCGGCCCCACGGCCCGCCCCCTCGCCCAGGTCCGGCTTGGCCGCGGCAACGGCACCGGGGACGGCACGGAGGGCGCGTACAACGACACCGTCTTCGGCACGTACATGCACGGGCCGGTACTCGCCCGCAACCCGCAGATCGCCGATCTGCTGCTCAAGCTGGCACTCGATGTGAACGCGCTGCCGCCGGTGGACGACCGCTGGTACGAGGCGCTGCGCAACGAGCGGATCAGTTCTGCGCAGCAACCCGCGTGAGCGCTGCGCTGGCTTGAGCGTTCCGCGCCGTCGGGGGCGGGAGGGGCGTTGCGCGGCTGCGGGTGTGTTGTGGCTGGGCGCGCAGTTCCCCGCGCCCCTGCGGGGCGCTGTTGGCAGGCTGGTCGCTCACATGTGCGGGGGCGTCCAGCAGGCGGACGGTCGCTACGGGGCGGCCCCCTCGCGCCGGTAGGCTGGCCGGGATCGAGCCGGACAGCGTGGTCCGGCGCCCGGCCCACGTCGAGAAGGTATTTCGGGCTATGCGCATTGGTGTGCTCACCTCCGGCGGCGACTGCCCCGGCCTGAACGCCGTCATCCGGTCCGTCGTGCACCGCGCCGTCGCCGACCACGGCGACGAGGTCATCGGTTTCCGGGACGGCTGGAAGGGCCTGCTGGAGTGCGACTGGCTCAAGCTCGACCTCGACGCCGTCGGCGGCATCCTCGCCCGCGGCGGCACCATCCTCGGCTCCTCCCGGGTCCAGCCGTCCCATCTGCGGGACGGGGTGGAGCGGGCCCGCGGCCATGTCGCGGAGCTGGGCCTGGACGCGATCATCCCGATCGGCGGCGAGGGCACGCTGAAGGCGGCCCGGCTGCTCTCGGACAGCGGTCTGCCCATCGTGGGCGTGCCGAAGACGATCGACAACGACATCGCTGTCACGGACGTCACCTTCGGCTTCGACACGGCCGTGGGTGTCGCCACCGAAGCCCTCGACCGGCTCAAGACCACGGCGGAGTCGCATCAGCGGGTGCTCGTCGTGGAGGTCATGGGGCGGCACACCGGCTGGATCGCGCTGCACTCCGGCATGGCGGCCGGCGCGCACGCCATCGTCGTACCGGAACGCCCCTTCGACATCGAGGAGTTGGCGCGCCGCGTCGGGGAGCGCTTCGAGGCGGGCAAGCGGTTCGCGATCGTGGTCGCCGCGGAGGGGGCCAAGCCGAAGGCCGGCACCATGGACTTCGACGAGGGCGGCCGGGATGTGTACGGGCACGAGCGGTTCGCCGGGATCGCCCGGCAGCTGTCCCTCGAACTGGAGGAGCGGCTGGGCAAGGAGGCGCGGCCGGTGATCCTCGGGCATGTGCAGCGCGGGGGGACGCCGACGGCGTACGACCGGGTGCTGGCGACACGGTTCGGGTGGCATGCGGTGGAGGCCGTGCACCGTGGGGAGTTCGGGCGGATGACGGCGCTGCGGGGTACGGACATCGTGACCGTGCCGTTGGCTGAGGCCGTGGAGACGCTGAAGACGGTGCCGGTGTCGCGGTACGACGAAGCGGAGTGTGTTCTTTAGCGGGGGGCGGCGTTGGAGTGGTCCTCGGTGTCGGGTGCGGGTTGTGTGTGGCTGGGTGCGCCGTTCCCCGCGCCCCTCGGGGGGCCGCCGTTGGGGGTGGGCTTTGTAGCCGGGTGCGGGTTTCGTTTGGCTGAGCGCGCAGTTCCCCGCGCCCCTTCGGGGAGCCGCCGTTGGGGGTGTTCTTTGAGGCCGGGTGCGAGTTGTGTGTGGTTGAGCGCGCCGTTCCCCGCGCCCCTTGGGGAGCCGCCGTTGGGGGTGTTCTTTGAGACCGGGTGCGGGTTGTGTGTGGCTGGGCGCGCCGTTCCCCGCGCTCCTTGGGGGGACCCCGGGGGTGGGGGGTGGGTGGGGCGGTTCTAGGCTGTCGGGGGACAGACCGCGTACAAACCCCATGAAACAGGAGCCTGCGGAATGGATCACAGCGGGCATGGCATGACCATGGATCTGCCGCCGTTCACCCTCGGACGAGGGCTCGGGTGGTCGGCGGATCCGTTCTTTCTCGTCGCCTGTCTGCTGGGGCTCGCACTGTACGCGTGGGGTGTCGTGCGGCTGCGGCGGCGCGGTGACGCGTGGCCGGTCGCGCGGACCGTCTCGTACGTGCTCGGGGTGCTCACCATCATGCTGGTGATGTGCACCAAGCTGAACGACTACGGCATGGTCATGTTCAGCGTGCACATGGTGCAGCACATGGTGATCAGCATGCTGTCGCCGATCCTCATCCTGCTGGGCGCCCCGGTCACCCTGGCGCTGCGCGCCCTGCCGGTCGCGGCCCGGGGCCACAAGGGTCCGCGCGAGCTGCTGCTGGCGCTGCTGCACAGCCGCTACATGCGGATCGTCACCCATCCCGCGTTCACCATCCCGATGTTCATCGCGAGCCTGTACGCGCTGTACTTCACCCCGCTGTTCGACTTCCTGATGGGCTCGAAGGCCGGGCACATCGCGATGATGGTGCACTTCCTCGCCGTGGGCATGGTGTTCTTCTGGCCGATCATCGGCGTCGACCCCGGCCCGCACCGGCCCGGGCATCTGATGCGGATGCTGGAGCTGTTCGCCGGCATGCCGTTCCACGCGTTCTTCGGCATCGCGCTGATGATGGCGTCCACGCCGATGGTCGACACGTTCCGCAACCCCTCGGCCTCGCTGGGTATCGACGCGCTCTCCGACCAGAGCGCCGCGGGCGGCATCGCCTGGGCGTTCAGCGAGATCCCGTCGGTGCTGGTACTGATCGCCCTGCTGTTCCAGTGGTACGGCTCCGAGCAGCGGCAGGCCAGGCGCACGGACCGGGCCGCCGACCGGGACGGCGACAAGGAGCTGGCCGCCTACAACGCCTACCTGGCCTCGCTCAACGCCCGCCAGGGCTGACCCGGGACCGGCGGCGCCCGCCGAGGTCTCTTTCCGGTCCGGCCGTACCGGGCGGATTCGTTCCCACCGGGTTCGGGGCACCATGGAGGGAACGGACCAGGAGGAGGGTGTCGCGATGCCCGGTTCTACGCACGGTTCCACGAAGGCGATGGGGGTGCTCACCGTCGGCGGACTCGTCGTGGTGACCGCCTACTCGGTGGCGCTCGGCAGCAACGGCTGGCTGTGGTTCGGCTGGGTCGTGCTGGGACTGCTCACCCTGGCCATGGTCGTGACCCAGGGCGACTGAGCGACGCCTCGGCCCCGGCCGGGTTCACTCGCTGGTGCGCCGGGCCGCCGAGTGCACCCCCGGCCGGTACTTCGGCACCCTGGCCGTGATCTTCATGCCCGCTCCCACCGCGGTCTCGATGACGAGGCCGTGGTCGTCGCCGTAGACCTGGCGGAGCCGCTCGTCGACGTTGGACAGGCCGATGCCGCCGGAGGGCCCGATCTCGCCGGCGAGGATCCGGCGCAGGTCCTCGGGGTCCATGCCCACACCGTCGTCCTCGATGACGACCAGCGCCTCGGCGCCGGCGTCCTGGGCCGTGATCTGGATGTGGCAGGCGTCGGACTTGCCCTCCAGGCCGTGCTTCACGGCGTTCTCGACGAGGGGTTGCAGACACAGGAACGGCAGCGCGACCGGCAGCACCTCGGGCGCTATCTGCAGGGTGACGGCGAGCCGGTCGCCGAACCGGGCCCGGACGAGCGCCAGATACTGGTCGATGGCGTGCAGTTCGTCGGCGAGGGTGGTGAAGTCGCCGCGCCTGCGGAACGAGTAGCGGGTGAAGTCGGCGAATTCCAGCAGCAGTTCGCGGGCGCGCTCGGGGTCGGTGCGGACGAACGAGGCGATCACCGCGAGCGAGTTGAAGATGAAGTGCGGGGATATCTGGGCCCGCAGGGCCTTGATCTCGGCCTCGATGAGCCGGGTGCGGGACCGGTCGAGGTCGGCGAGTTCCAGCTGGACGCTGACCCAGCGGGCCACCTCGCCCGCCGCCCGGACCAGCACGGCCGACTCCCGCGGCGCGCAGGCGACCAGCGCCCCGTGCACCCGGTCGTCGACGGTGAGCGGCGCCACCACGGCCCAGCGGACCGGGCAGTCCGGGGTCGCACAGGACAGCGGGAACGCCTCGCCGCGGCCGGTCTCCAGCGGCCCGGCCAGCCGCTCCATGACCTCCCCGCGGTGGTGGCCGCCCACGCCGTCCCAGACCAGGACGTCCTTCTGGTCGGTCAGGCACAGGGCGTCGGTGCCGAGCAGCGTGCGCAGCCTGCGGGCCGACCTGCGCGCGGTCTCCTCGGTGAGGCCGGCGCGCAGCGGGGGCGCGGCGAGCGAGGCGGTGTGCAGGGTCTGGAAGGTTGCGTGCTCGACGGGTGTGCCGAGGTCGCCGAGGCTCTGCGGGCGTGCGGTACGCCGCCCCAGCCAGAAGCCGACGGCCAGCAACGGCAGCACGGCCACGCACAGACCCGCCAGAAAACCGGTCACGGCCCAACCTCCGCACACCGCCGAACGGCGCCCCGAAGGGGCGCGGGGAACTGGGCAATCGGCCAGGAGGCCGCCGCGGACGTCCGACGGCGCATCATGACCCCTCCAGCGGAGCGTGCAGTTCCTCCGGCAGATGGAACCGCGCCAGGACGGCCGCCGTACCCGGTGGCACCCGGGCGGCGGTGGCCAGCGACACCAGCACCATGGTGAGGAAGCCGAGCGGCACCGACCACAGCGCGGGCCAGGCGAGCAGCGCGTGCAGGGAACCGGTGCCGGGCAGCCCGGCCATGGTGGCGGCCACCGCGGCGAACGCGGAACCGCCGCCCACCAGCATGCCCGCCGCGGCCCCGGGCGGGGTCAGCCGCCGCCACCAGATGCCGAGGACGAGCAGCGGGCAGAAGGACGACGCCGAGACGGCGAAGGCGAGCCCCACCGCGTCGGCGACCGGCAGCCCGCCGACCAGCACGCTCGCCGCCAGCGGCACCGCCATGGCGAGCACCGTGCCGAGCCGGAAGTGCCGCACTCCGCGGGACGGCAGCACGTCCTGGGTGAGCACGCCCGCCACGGCCATGGTCAGTCCGGACGCGGTGGACAGGAACGCGGCGAAGGCGCCGCCCGCCACCAGCGAGCCGAGCAGATCGCCGCCGAGGCCGCCGATCATCCGGCCGGGCAGCAGCAGCACCGCGGCGTCCGCGTCGCCGGTGATGGTGAGTTCGGGGGCGTACAGCCGGCCGAGCGCCCCGTACACGGGCGGCAGCAGGTAGAAGCCGCCGATCAGGGCGAGGACGGCGACGGTGGTGCGGCGGGCGGCGACGCCGTGCGGGCTGGTGTAGAAGCGGACGACGACATGCGGCAGGCCCATGGTGCCGAGGAAGGTGGCGAGGATGAGCCCGTACGTGGCGTACAGCGGGCGTTCCTCGCGGCCCGTGGCGAGCGAGGTGGACATGCCGCCGCCGGTGCCCTGCGCGGCGGCCGGCACGGGGTCGCCGGGCGCGAAGGCCAGTCGGGTGCCGCGTTCGAAACGGTGGGTGCCGGCGGGCAGCGCGACCCGGTCCTGGTCGTGCCGACGGCCGTCGACCGTGCCGCTCACGGTGAGGGTCAGCGGCCGGTCGAGCCGCAGGTCGAGGGTGTCCTTGACGCGCAGGGATCGCTGCTCCCGGAAGGTGGCCGGCTCGTCGAAGGCGTGCCGGGGAGCGCCGTCGCCCTGCCAGGCGAGGACCAGGAACAGGGCGGGGACGAGCAGCGCGGTGAGCTTGAGCCAGTACTGGAATGCCTGCACGAAGGTGATGCTGCGCATGCCGCCGGCCGCGACCGTCGCGACCACGACCACGGCCACGATGATCCCGCCGAGCGGGTCGGGTGCGTCGGTGAGCACCGCCAGGGTGAGCCCGGCGCCCTGGAGCTGGGGCAGCAGATACAGCCAGCCGACGCCGACGACGAACGCCCCGGCGAGCCGGCGCACACCCTGCGAGGCGAGCCGGGCCTCGGCGAAGTCGGGCAGCGTGTAGGCGCCGGAGCGGCGCAGCGGTGCGGCGACGAACAGGAGCAGCACCAGATAGCCCGCCGTGTAGCCCACCGGGTACCAGAGCATGTCCGGGCCCTGTACCAGGACCAGTCCCGCGATGCCGAGGAAGGACGCGGCGGACAGGTATTCGCCGCTGATGGCGGCGGCGTTGAGCCGGGGTCCGACGGTGCGCGAGGCGACGTAGAAGTCGGAGGTGGTGCGCGAGACCCTGAGGCCGAAGGCGCCGACGAGGACGGTGGCGACGACGACGAGGGCGACGGCGGTGATGGCGTAGCCGGTGTTCACGGTGGCCTGCGATCCCCCGTCTCAGCGGTCCTCGACCAGACGCACCAGGTCGCGTTCGTTGCGTTCGGCGCGGCGCACATACCAGCGGGCGAGCAGGACGAGCGGCGCGTACAGGCCGAAGCCGAGCACCAGCCATTCGAGGCGGCGGGCCTGCGGGGCCGCCGCGAACACCAGGGGCAGCGGGCCGACCAGCAGCACCAGGACCGCGAACACGGCCAGTGCGGCGCGCAGTTGGGTGCGCATCAGGGAGCGGACATAGGTGTGGCCGAGGGTGGTCTGCTCGTCGATCTCGGTGCGCGGCCGGTGGGGGCCTGGGGTGCGGCGGGCGCGGCGGGGCGGTCCGGTGACGACGACCCGGCGTTCGGTGGGCTCCATCGCGGCCTCCTCTATCCGGTGGTGCGGCGCATCAGCAGGTCCCGCAGCTCACGCGCGTGGCGCCGGCTGACCTGAAGTTCCTCGCCGCCGACCAGGACGCTCACGCTGCCCGCGTCCAGGCGGAGTTCGCCGATGTGGCGGAGCGCGACGAGATGGCGGCGGTGGATGCGGACGAAGCCCCGGGAGCGCCAGCGGTCCTCCAGGGTGGACAGCGGGATGCGGACGAGGTGGCTGCCGCGGTCGGTGTGCAGCCGGGCGTAGTCGCCCTGGGCCTCGACATGGGTGATGTCGTCGACGGCGACGAAGCGGGTCACCCCGCCGAGTTCGACGGGCAACTGGTCCGGGTCGGGTTCGTGCACGGGGATGCGGGGGGCGCCGCGTACCTCGGCGACGCGGCGCACGGCCTCCGCGAGCCGTTCCTTGCGGACCGGTTTGAGGAGGTAGTCGACGGCCTTCAGGTCGAAGGCGCGCACCGCGAAGTCCTCGTGCGCGGTGACGAACACGACGAGCGGCGGATGCGTGAAGCCGGTGAGCAGCCGGGCCATCTCCAGCCCGTCGAGGCCGGGCATCTGCACGTCGAGGAAGACGACGTCGATGGCGTCGGGCCCGTCGGGGCCGGACTCCAGCGCCCGGGTGATGCGGCGCAGCGCCTCGGTGGCGTCACCGGCCCCCTCGACGCTGCCGATGCGTGGATCGGCGTGCAGGAGGTAGAGAAGTTCCTCCAGCGAGGGGCGTTCGTCGTCGACGGCGAGGGCGCGCAGCATGAAGGTGGAGTGTAGGTGGAATCGGTACGGGTGGACATGTGCCGGGCGTGGACGTTCCCGCTGGATACAGTGCCCGCATGAACAGCAGGACCGCCCCGTTCGATGAACTCGATCGGAAGATCGTCACCGCGTTGGTCGCGAACGCCAGGAGCAGCTTCGCCGAGATCGGCTCGGCGATCGGGCTGTCGGCCACCGCGGTCAAGCGGCGCGTGGACCGGCTGCGCGAGACGGGTGTGATCACCGGGTTCACGGCCACCGTGAAGCCGTCGGCGCTGGGCTGGCGCACGGAGGCGTATGTGGAGGTGTACTGCGAGGGTGCGGCGCCGCCGCGGCGGCTGGCCGAGGTGGTGCGCAACCATCCGGAGATCACGGCGGCGATGACGGTGACGGGCGGCGCGGACGCGCTGCTGCACGTGCGGGCGCGGGACGTCGAGCACTTCGAGGAGGTGCTGGAGCGGATCCGGGTGGAGCCGTTCATCCGGAAGACGATCAGCGTGATGGTGCTGTCCCATCTGCTGCCGGAGAGCCCGGAGGCCGCCGCGACCCAGGCGGCGCCCGAGTAAACCCGGGCCCACGCAGCAGTGCTGCGTATTTTCGGCCCACAAAGCAGCATTCCTGCGCACCCGCGCAGCTCTCATTTCTTGTCCACCGTCTCCGCCGCTTCCTACCTTGGTGCCACCCTCAGTCGACACCGCAGGAAAGCGGAGGAACACCTCTGTGCCCGACAGCCGTGTGCCGCGCCCCCGGCGCTTCCTCGTCTGCGAACCCCGGCACTTCGCCGTGCAGTACGCGATCAACCCCTGGATGCATCCCGACACCAGCGTCGACGTCGATCTGGCGCAGGAGCAGTGGCAGTCGCTGATCCGCGCCTATCTGGCCCACGGGCACACGGTGGAGACCGTGCCCTGTGTCCCCGGCCTGCCGGACATGGTCTTCGCCGCGAACTCGGCGGTCGTCGTCGGCGGCCGGGTCTTCGGCTCCCTCTTCCACGCGCCCCAGCGCCGCCCCGAGTCGACCCACTACGACCTGTGGTTCAAGACCGCGGGCTTTGAGGTGTACCGCCCGCGGTCGGTGTGCGAGGGCGAGGGCGACCTGGTCCCGACGGGCCGGTACCTGCTCGCCGGCACCGGCTTCCGCACGACCCCGGACGCGCACCGCGAGGCGCAGGAGTTCCTCGGCGTGCCGGTGATCGGCCTGACCCTGGTGGACCCGTACCTCTACCACCTGGACACGGCGCTGTTCGTGCTGGACGACCACAACATCGCCTATTTCCCGGGGGCCTTCTCCCCCGGCAGCCGCAAGGTGCTCGCGCGGCTGTACCCCGACGCGGTGCTCGCCACCCGTGACGACGCGATGGCGTTCGGCCTGAACTCCGTCTCCGACGGGCGCCACGTCTTCATCGCGCCGCGGGCCGAGGCCCTTGCCGCGCGTCTCGCCGACCGCGGCTATGTCCCCGTCCCCGTCGACCTGTCGGAGTTCCACAAGGCCGGCGGGGGCATCAAGTGCTGCACCCAGGAGATCCGTTCATGACAGCACCCGCACGCACGCGTACGTCCGCCGACCTCATCCGCGCGGAGGAGCCGGTCCTCGCGCACAACTACCATCCGCTGCCCGTGGTCGTCGCCCGTGCCGAGGGCGTCTGGGTGGAGGATGTCGAGGGCCGCCGCTACCTCGACATGCTGGCCGGTTACTCGGCCCTCAACTTCGGCCACCGCCACCCGGCGCTGATCGAGGCCGCCCACCGCCAGCTCGACCGGCTGACGCTCACCTCGCGCGCCTTCCACCACGACCGGCTGGCCGGGTTCGCGGCCCGGCTGGCCGACCTGACCGGGCACGACATGGTGCTGCCGATGAACACCGGCGCCGAGGCGGTGGAGAGCGGCATCAAGGTCGCGCGCAAATGGGCGTACGAGGTCAAGGGCGTGCCCGCCGACCGGGCCACGATCGTGGTCGCGGCGGAGAACTTCCACGGCCGTACCACCACGATCGTCGGCTTCTCCACGGACGAGTCGGCGCGGACCGGTTTCGGCCCGTTCACGCCGGGTTTCCGGATCGTCCCGTACAACGACCTGGCCGCGCTGGAGGCGGCCGTCGACGAGACGACGGCCGCGGTGCTGATCGAGCCGATCCAGGGCGAGGCCGGGGTCGTCGTCCCGGACGACGGCTATCTCACCGGGGTGCGCGAGCTGACCCGGAGCGCGGGCTGTCTGTTCGTCGCGGACGAGATCCAGTCGGGGCTCGGCCGTACGGGCCGCACCCTCGCGGTGGAGCACGAGTCCGTCGTGCCCGACATGGTGCTGCTCGGCAAGGCGCTCGGCGGCGGCATCGTGCCGGTCTCCGCGGTGGTGGCCGGCCGGGAGGTGCTGGGGGTGCTGCGGCCGGGCGAGCACGGTTCGACGTTCGGCGGGAACCCGCTGGCGGCGGCGGTCGGCACGGCGGTGGTCGAGCTGCTGGAGACCGGCGAGTTCCAGCGCCGGGCGGCCGATCTGGGCGTGGTCCTGCGGGACGGGCTCACCGCGCTGGTGGGCCGGGGCGTGGTCGGTTTCCGCTCGCGCGGGCTGTGGGCGGGGGTGGACATCGACCCGGCCATCGGCACCGGCCGCGAGATCGGCGAGCGGCTGATGCGGGAGGGTGTGCTGGTCAAGGACACCCACGGGTCCACGATCCGGCTGGCGCCGCCGCTGACGATCACCGCCGACGAGCTGCGGTCCGCGCTCGGGGCGTTGGAGAAGGTGCTGGTCTGAGGCGTGCGCCGCCCTCCCGGCCGTGGGGCCGGGAGGGCGGGGCGTGCCGTCAGCGCCGGCCGAGCAGTCGCCGCATCTCCTCGATCTCGGCGTTCTGCGCGGTCACGACGGCGTCGGCCAGGCGCTTCGCCGGGCCGTAGGCGCCCCTGGACTTCTCGGTCCTGGCCATCTCGACGGCGCCCTTGTGGTGTTCGACCATCATGGTCAGGAACTTCGTGTCGAAGTCCGGTCCGTCGGCCTGCTCCAGCGCGGTCATGTCCTTGTCGTCCATCATCCCGGCCATGCCGGAGTGGCCGGTGTGGTCCATGCCGGCCGCGGGCACCTGCTCGCCCCATGCGCGAAGCCAGCCGGTCATCGTGGTGATCTCCGGGTCCTGCGCCTTCTCGATGCGGGTGGCGAGGTCCTTGACCCGGGCGGAGGAGGCACGGCCGGCGGCGAGCCGGGCCATGTCGAGGGCCTGCTCGTGGTGCGGGATCATGCCCTGCGCGAAGGCGACGTCCTGGGCGTTGTGGGATACGGCGGTGGCGTCCGCGCTCGCGGACGGCGCCACGCCCTCTGTGCTCGCGGACGGCGCGGCGCCGTGGCCCGCGTGGCCGCTGTCGCCGCCGTCGCTGCCGCAGGCGGCGAGGACGAGGGCGGCGCCCGCCGCTGCCAGGGCGAGGGCCGCGCGGCGCGCCGGGGTACGGGGGGTCGTGCTGCGGATGGTCATGCGTGAACTCCTGCTGTACGAACGGATCGTGGGCATGCCGGACACCGCGTCGGCCGGACGGTCCGACAGCGGTGGGTGCGGCCTCTAGATCCGCAGGAGTTGGAGTTCGGCCAGGGACGGCGGCGCGCGGGCCCCTTCGGGGGTCGCGGCCGGGCAGGAGCCGGCCCGGTCGGCGGGCACGGCGGCGGTGACGGAGTGCGGGACGAGCGCGGGCAGGCCCGGTCCCCAGCTCACGGCGCCCGACGCGCAGGTCGGGTCGGCGTGCCGCGCGTGGTGTCCACCGCAGTGCCCGTCGTCCGGGCAGTCAGGGTCGGCGGCGACCACGGCCGTCGCGCTCGGGGCGGGGCGATGGCCGGGGCTCGCGGTGGCGCCGCCGGGGGCCAGGGCGTGCATGCCGAGCAGGCCGGCCAGCAGCCCGAGCACGAGCAGCACCCGCCACCGCCGCGGGGGCGGGAACGGGTGCCGTTCGTCTCCGATCATCGCGCCCATCCTAGGACCGCCGTCCCGACGGCCCGACGACGGCACGCTTCCCGCCCGCCGGAACGCGCACGGGGCGATCGGCCTCGGGCCCGCGACACGCGCCCTGATCATGCGTCGTACGCCCTGTCCCTCGTCGTTCCCCCCGGGGGGCGCGTGCGTGTGCGCCCGTGGCCGGACACGGCGAAGCCCGGGCGGCGGGGCCGCCCGGGCTCGGTGAGGCCGGCCGTGTCAGTCGGCTATTTCGATCTTGCCGTTGGCCTCGGCGCGGGCGGGGGCCGTGGAGCCGGCCTCTCCCGTGCCCCGTGCGGTGATGCCCTTCAGGAGTTCGGCGAGGTCGATTCCGGTGGCGGAGCCGAGCAGTTCGACTCCCTGGGCGACGTTGTCGGCGACGGTGCGGGTCAGCCGGCTCGCCCCGTCGGTGGAGATGACCGTCATCTTGTCGATGGCGCCCAGCGGTTCGGCGGCCTTGGCGACGACGTGCGGCAGCACCTCGACGAGCATCTGCAGCACGGCCGCGTCACCGTACTGGGCGAACGCGTCGGCCTTCTTCCGCATCGCCTCGGCCTCGGCCTCACCGGTCGCGCCGATCGCCGCGGCCTGCGCCTCGCCCTCCAGCCGGACGGCCTCGGCCAACGCGCTGCGGCGCTGCTTCTCGCCCTCACCGGTCAGCCGTGCCCGCTCGGCCTCCGCCTGGGCGGCGGCGATCCCGGCCAGCCGCTCCGCCTCGGCCTGCTTCACCCGGGCCACGCGCCTGGCCTCGGCGTCCTGCTCGGCGGCGTACCGCTGGGCGTCGGCCGGCTTGCGGACCTCGGTGTCGAGCTGGCGGTCGGTGAGCGCGGCCTGCCGCTCGGCGACCTTCTCCTGCTGGGTCAGGATCTCCTGCCGGCGTGCGGCCTCGGCGAGCGGCCCTGCGGCGGCCGCACGCGCGGCGGCCTCGTCCGTCTCGGCCTTGATCTCCGCCTGCCGCAGCGCGAACGTCCGCTGCGCGACGGCGATCTCCTCCTCCGCCTTCAGCCGGGCCTGCTCGGCCGCCCGCCGGGCCTCCGCCTCGGCGATGTCGGCCTCCTGCCGGGCGCGGGCGGCCTCGGGCCGGCCAAGGTCCTCCAGGTAGGAGCCCTCGGTGGTGATGTCCTGGATCTGGAAGGCGTCCAGCACCAGACCCTGGCCGGACAGGCTGGCCTCCGCCTCCTCGGCGACCTGCCCGGCGAAGGCGGCCCGGTCCCGGATGACGTCCTCGACGGACATCCGGCCGACGATGGCGCGCAGCGCGCCGGACAGCACCTCCTGGGTGAACCCGACGATGCCGTCCTGCTGCATGAGGAAACGCTGGGCGGCGGCGCGGATCGAGTCCTCGGTGCCGCCCACCTTCACGATGGCGACACCGTCCAGGTTGGCCTTGACGCCGCGCAGCGTGACCGCGCCGCGCACCGCGACCGGGATGTGCCGCGAGGACAGGTCGAGGCTGAACTTCTGCTGCACGAACGGCACGACGAACACACCACCGCCGACGACGACCTTCTGGCCGCTGTTGTCGGTGAAGACCCGGCCGGTCTCCGGGTCGGTGGCCTTCTTGCCGCGCCGCCCGGTGACGATGAACGCCTCGCTCGGGCCGGCCACCTTGTAGCGGGTGACGACCACCAGGCCGAGCAGGACGAGGAGTACGACGACTCCTATGACGGCGATGACGACTGGACTCATGATGGATTCCCCTCAGCCCTCCCAGGGGACGGCAGATCGTTAGGGTGGTTCGGTCGAACGGGTGGGCGCCGGGCTGGTCAGCGTTCCACCGGGAGTACGGACACCGCCGTCTGGGACAGCGCCTCGGCGACCCAGACCTCGGTGCCCCGCGGCACCGGCTCGGGACTCTTCGCCGCGAGCTTCACCGGCTGGCCGGCCCGGTGGATCAGCACCTCGCCGTAGCCGTCCGCCGGAATGGCGGTCACCACGGAGCCCGCGGCGCCGATCAGGTCGTCCTCGCGCGGCGCGGCACCGGACCGGTCGTCGAGCAGGACACGGCTGAGGCGGTAGGCGAGCCAGCCCGTGCCGAGACCGGCGGGCACGCCGACCGCGGTGGCTGCGGCCGCGCCCAGCCCGGTGGTGCCCAGGACGATCGCCCCCGAGAAGCCGAACATCGACAGGAAGCCGGCGACGACCGGGAGCGACAGCCAGCCGTCGAGGAGACCGTCGAGCGCGTCGGCACCACCGAAGAGTCCTTCGAGGATGCCGTCGAAGAGGAGGGACAGCGCGAGGAGTACGACTCCCGCGATGCCGAGACCGAGAAACCAGGCCATCCGCTCCCGCCCCCTTTCCGCGCGGCGACCGTGCCGGTGAACGCATGTTCACACGGCACCACCGTCCCCGGCATTGCCCGACCCCGGCAATCTTCCGGCCCCTTCGATGCCGTATATCGCCCTCGGAGTGCCGCGTGTGTGTCGCCGGACCGGAACCTGTCAGGGCGCCGGGCACTACGGGGACGGGGGCGGGGACGGCGATGCCGCTGTGGGCGGCCTGGGCGTCCTCGTCGGCGTGGTCTGCCGGAGAGGTCGCGGGGGGGCGTCGAGCCGCAGGGCGGCCGCGTCGGGGCCGAGGGCGGGCCGTGGACAGCGGGGAGGCCCCCACCGGGGCGGACGGGCGACCCGCGAACTGTGTCCGCCGGAGCGTGCGGGCACTGGGCCGGCGTTCAGCGATGCCGCAGCCGCCCCGCCGGTGTCGGGGCTGTGGTCATCCGCCGAGTTGCCTGAGGACGCCGGTGAGTTCGCGGACCCTCGGGTGGTCGGGGCCGTGTGTGCCGCGGTAGCCGTCGATCGCGTCGCGCAGCAGCGGCACCGCCTCCGTGGCGCGGCCCTGGTTGGCCTTCATCGCCGCCAGGTCGACCTGCACCCCGAGGGTCCTGGCGTGCCGGTGGCCGAAGGCCCGCCGGTAGCCTTCCAGCACCTCGGCGATCAGGGTCTCCGCTTCGCCGGCGTGGCCGAGCCGGTTCAGGACGACCGCGTAGTTGTGCCGGGCGACCAGGGTGTCCGGGTCCCGGTCGCCCTTCGACCGCGACCGGGCCTCGACCAGTTCCCGGTACATCTCCAGCGCCTCGCCGTGCCGGCCCTGGTGGATGAGCACGGCGGCGAGGTTGTGCCGTACGGTCAGGGCCAGGTCACTGCCGCCGTCGACGTCGGCCAGCATCGCCCGGTACATGCGCTCGGCCTCGGCCAGCCGCTCGGGCGAGTCGCGCAACGTACCCGCCAGGGTGTTCCTGCTGCTCAGCGTGTCCGGGTGAGCGGCGCCGAGGGTGCGGGTGCGGCGGGCCACGGTGTCCCGCATCAGCCCCTCGGCCTCTTCCCGGCGGCCGAGGCCGAGCAGCACGTTCCCGAGGTTCGTCGCGATCGTCAGGGTCTGGGCGTCGTCCTGGCCGCGCAGCCGCTCCCAGCCGGCCAGCGCCTCCCGCAACCGCTGTTCGGCCAGCGCCAGATGGCCTCCCTCCTGAAGGAGCCGAGTGAGGTCGTTCAGCGTGAGCAGCCTGTTCTCCTCGTCGCCCGCGCGGGCGGAGACCAGCCAGTCCAGCAGTTCGACGGCGTCGTCGCGCCGGTCGGGCCTGCGCCCCAGGACCACCGCGTACGCGTGGAGCGCGTGCAGTGTCCGCGGGTGCGTCGGGCCCAACTCCTCCCGTGTGCGCTCGAACTCCGCGCCGCGGGCGAACTCCTCGGTCACCTTCAGCTTGACGTCGATCAGCGGCACGTCCCCGGGCCGCTCGGTCCTCGTGATCTCGGCACTGCCGAAGTCACCGACGACGTGGTCGGTGACCTCCGGCCGGTCGCGCCGCGTCTTCTTCCTGCCCCAGAACGCCATCCCACCAGCTTGCTCGCGAAGCCGGCATCTGCCCATGGGTTTGACGTCCACGTGACCGTTCGGCCGTCAGATGGACGTCACTGACCGGAATACAGGTGGGCCGCCCACAGCGTCGGGGTCCTCGGGTAGCGCTCCCGGCAGCGGCGTACCGCGTGGTGCAGGGCCGTCGCGACGTCCTCGCCCCGCGCGATCCGCTGGTGCAGGTCCACGGCGACCAGCCGGGCGACACGATCGTTGACCTGCCACAGGGTGCCCACGACCTGCGGGTAGCCGGCGAGTTGGAACGCCGACACCAGGTGCAGGCCCTCGTCCGGGATCCGGTGCGTGCCGAGGGACGTCTCGCACGCCGACAGCACCGCGAGCCGTCCATGGGTGAGGTCCAGTGCGGACACGTCGAGCACGGACAGCGGGCCGTCGTGCAGCAGCAGATGACCGGCTGACGGGTCGTCGGGGTCGCTCGTCGCATGGCAGGCGAAGTGCGCCGACGCGTGCGAGGCGAGCGCGGCGCGGACCGCGCCGGCCGTCGCCTGCGGGCCGGTCAGCCGGGTGGCCGGGGTCAGGGCGGCGATCGCGCTCGCCTCCCGCTCCGCGCCGCGCAGCGCCTTCGCGCCGGGTGCCTCGCCGATCGCCACGACGACCAGGTCCTCCCGTGCCCGGGCGTACCGGGCGCGGGCGTGCCCGAGGGCGCGCAGGGTGGGGGTGTAGGCGGAGACGGCCCGGTCGAGGACGGTGGCGCCCGGGGAGCGGCCGGCCGCGTGCAGAGGGAGCAGGGCGAGCTGTCCCACCGGCGACCACCAGATCCGTGGCCAGGTGCCGGACGGCGCCGTGGTGTGTCCGAGTCGTTTCAGCACCGGTTCGGCGATGGCGTCCCACAGCCAGCCGAGCACCCGGGTGACGGTGCTCTGGGCCTCGGTCTCGCCCGCCCCGGGACGGGTCGCGGCCCGCAGCGCGGCGCCGAACTCGGCGGCCCGCTCCGCCACGGAGTCCGGTGTGACGCCCGGCAGTTCGACCACCGTGACGCCCGAGGGCCTGACGATGAGCGCGTCGCTGCGGAACCCGCTCACGTTGATCAGCACGACCGGTCCGCTCCGCGCGGCCGCGAGGAGGTCGGCCAGTTCGGGCGGGGCGAGGAAGTCGCCGAACCCTGGCAGCGCGCGGGCCTCGTCGAGCAGCCGGCCCAGCCGGATGTCCAGGTCGTGCCGCTCGTCCGCCGCGGCGCCCACGACGGGGCCGGAGGGGGCCAGCCGGACGAATGCGTCGCGCAGCCGCTCGGCGAGTTCGGGAGCGACGGCCCGCAGCCGGGACAGGTCGGTGCGGCTCTGCAGCACCTGCCCGCCGAGCACGCCACGGCCGAGTTCCAGCAGCCGCACCGCCGTCTCCGGGTCGTCGGCCCCGAGGGCGGCTGCGGCCGCGTCGGCGGCGAGACCGTTGAGCTGTTCCAGCAGCCGCTGCTGGTCGAGGCGGGCGAGACGCCGCGGCACCACGAGCGGCAGCAGGCCGACCGCGAACGCGTAGGCGTCCCGCGCCCGGCTCCACTGTCCCGCCTCCGCCTCGGTGCGGGCCCATGCGCGTGCGGCCCTGATCCGGACGATCGGCTGCGACTCCTCGGTGCGGGCCGCCTCGCGGAAGGCGTGTCCCGCCGCGGCGCGCACGCCGGGGTCCAGGCTCAGCTCGTACTGGGCGTACAGGGCGTCACCGTGGTTGATCTGGGCGGCGCCGCGCTGGGGGGTGCCGGGGGCGCTCGCCCGGACGGCGCTGCCCAGCGCCGTCACGGACCGACCGAGCGCCGCCGGATCGCCGCTGAAGCGGTACGCGGACAGCCACACCCGGCCCAGGTTGCCCAGCGCCGCCATGTGGTCCGAACCGCCGTACGGGGCCGACTCGACCACCTCGGTGAAGGCGGCGACCGCCGCTGTCAGGTCGGAGTGCAGCCGGGTGCGCAGGAACCGGGCGTGGTGCAGCATTCCCAGCAGCAGCGGGATCGTGGCGTCCCTGCTGCCTTGGCCGCGCGCGGACCTGCCGATCTCCACGGCCTCGTCCAGCAGTTCGATGTCATCCGTCTGTTCGATCAGGTCATGCACGGCGACCAGGTAGTTCTCGCATCGGTTGCCCCACGGGCGGGTGCCGGACGGGGTGGCGGCGAGCACGTCACGCAGCAGGCCCACGCCCTCCCGCAGCGCCGCGACGTCACCGGTGTACCGGCCGCGGTCCCGCAGCGCGGCGGCGAGGTCGACCTCGAAGTCCGGCAACAGGCCCGGTGTGGCGCCCGCCACCGCGGCCCGCAGATACCCGACGGCCCGCTCCCGCACCGACTCGTCACCGGTGTGTTCGGCGGTGGTCTGCAGCACATCACCGAGGAGGTTGAGCCGCAGCAGATGGTTGAGGTCGCCGGGCGGCGACGTCCGTACGCTCTCGTCGAGCAGGCGGGCCGCCTCGGGCAGGACGGAGGGGTCGTCGGTCAGCATGTACCGCTGGTACAGGGCGCGGCCCAGCACGAACAGCACCTCCGGTACGCGCGGCAGTCGTGCCGCCGACGCGACGGCCTCGTCGACGTACCCGACGTCGCGGGTGTGCTCGGCCAGCACGAGCAGCGCCTCGGCCCGCATCGTGGCGGCCACCCGCCGGTCCTTCTCTTCGAGGTGCGGGACGGCCTCCTCGCACGCGGCGATCGCCTCGTGCAGCGCCGACACCTCACCGAAGCACTCGTAGTGGTCCAGCAGCAGGGCGCCGAGGTTGACCCGCAGCACATGGCCGACCGGGTGGCCGGCGACGTGTCCGAGGGCGGTGCGCAGCTCGGTGATCCCCTCCAGCAGGTCCGCCGGATCTCCCGTGTGCCGGTGGCGGTCGCGCAGCCCCATGGCCAGGTCGAGCATGGCGTTCACCGAGCCCTCCGCGGCCCGCCGCCGGTTCCGCTCGATCTCGTCGTCGAAGGGTGTGGGGGTCATCACGCGAGGCTATCCTCACTACGGTGACCGCTGACCAACTCGCCGTACTGTGCGAGCGTTTGGCCGACGCAGCCGACGCGGTGCGGACCTCGCCGGAGATCCGGGCGCGGGCGGAGTCCATCGCCGACCGGATACGCGGCGGCGCCACTCCCGCGGAACTCGCCGACGACTTCGACGCGTTGGACGAGCTGCTGCTGCGGGCCGGGCACGCGGCGGGCCTCAGCCCGGTGCGCGCCTACGAGCGGCTGCCCGGCGCCGGCGACGGACGTCCCGTTCTCGAAGTCCTCGCCTGCCCCGGTGGCACCTGCTCCCGCGTCGAGGCGCCGGGTGCGGCACCGGTGGACTGCCTGGTGCACCGGCGGCCGATGGCGGTCACGAGGCTCAGGTCGTGACGGGGTTCCTGGCGGCCCTGAGCGGCAAGCTGGCGGAACGCTGGCTCACCCTGCTGCTCGGCCCCAGTGTGCTGCTGATGAGCGTGACCGCGGCCGGGGTGACGCTCGGGCACCGGCGGTGGTACGACACCGGTCTGCTGCTGGACCGGCTCGACGGGCTGTCGGCACAGCCCGCGCTGCGCAACACCGGCACGCTGGTCCTCGTCCTCGCGGGGCTGCTCGCCGGCTCCGCGGGCCTCGGGCTCGCGGTCGGCGCGCTGGGCGCCGTGGTGGAACGGGCGTGGCTGGCCGGCCGGCCCCGCCGGCTCGCCGCCCGGCGCCGCCGGCGCTGGGACACCGCGCGGCAGCGGTTCGAGCACGCCCTGGTCGCGGCGGCCAGGGCGGAGCACAGCCCCGAGGCGGACGCGACCGCGGCGCGGGCCCGTGAGCTGAACGCCCGGCGCAACCGGATCAGCCTCGCGCCGCCCACCCATCCGTTCTGGCTGGGCGACCGGATCGCCGCGGTCGACACCCGCGTCTGGGCGGCCTACCGGCTCGACCTCACCTCGGCCTGGCCCCGGCTGTGGCTGACGCTGCCCGAGGACGTGCGCGCCGAGATCGGCACGGCCCGGGGGCGGCTGGCCGCGGCCTGTCGGCTGGTGGCGTGGGCGCTCGGCTATCTCGCCGTGGGCGTCGTGTGGTGGCCGGCCGCGGTCGTCGGCGTCGTCACCGCCGGGACGGCCTGGTGGCGGGCGCGGGCCGCGGGCGTGGCGTTCGCGGAACTCACCGAGTCGGCCGTCGACCTGCACGGCCGAGCGCTCGCGGAAGCCCTCGGCATTCCGTGCGCTGGCCCGCTCACCGAGGACGTCGGCGCCGAGATCACCACATTGCTGAGGAAACGGGCATGAGCTTCTTCTCCCGCCGCCGCGGGTTTGCCGACGCGCCGCCCCCGAGCGACGAGGCGGTCCTGGTGATCGACCAGTACGCGCTGCCCTACCGGTCGCCGCACTGGTACGGCCACGCGGACTACCATGTGCGGGTCTTCCGGCCCGTCACCGCGCCGAAGCCGGTCGTCGTCATGGGCGACCTGGACAACGACCCGGTCGCCTCGATCACCAACAGATGCCCCGAGGTGACGGCGATCGTCGCCGGCCTGGTGCTGGGCCACCCGGGCGTGCACCCCACCCGGCTGGAGGACCACGCCCGATGGGTCACCTACTACGCCGCCGACGGCGCGATCGGCGAGAGATTCTGCGAGGTGTACGACTTCGACGTGCTGCCCGGCTATGAGCCGCCGCTGGTCAAGTTCAGGCACCGGGGCCTGCGGCGGGACGAGGCCGAGGATCTGGTGGGCGGCACCCTCGGCAGGTGGCGGCGCGAGGACTACACCGTCGCGGGGCTCCAGCGGCGCCGCGTGCGCGTGATGCGGGTGCACCCGGCGGGCTCGTGACCGAAGACGGTTACAGATGACTACAGGTGCACGCGACGTTAGGGGCGAGCCGTGTTCTACTACCTGCTGAAGTACGTGCTGCTGGGGCCGCTGCTTCGGCTGGTCTTCCGGCCCCGCACGGAAGGGCTGGACAACGTGCCCGCGTCCGGACCGGCCATCGTCGCCGGCAACCACCTCTCGTTCTCGGACCACTTCCTGATGCCCGCGATACTCAAACGGCGCATCACGTTCCTCGCCAAGGCCGAGTACTTCACCGGTCCCGGGGTCAAGGGCCGGCTGACCGCGTTCTTCTTCCGCAGCGCGGGCCAGATCCCGGTCGACCGGTCCGGCAAGGACGCCGGCCGGGCCGCGATCCGCGAGGGCCTTGGCGTGCTGCGCCGGGGCGAACTGCTCGGCATCTACCCGGAGGGCACCCGCTCGCACGACGGCCGTCTGTACAAGGGCAAGGTCGGCGTCGCCGTGATGGCGCTGGAGGCGGGTGTCCCGGTCGTCCCGTGCGCGATGATCGGCACCTTCGAGGCGCAGCCGCCGGGGAAGGTCGTCCCGAACGTCCATCCCGTCGTCATCCGCTTCGGCACGCCGCTCGACTTCTCCCGGTACGCCGGCATGGAGCACGAGAAGGCGGTGCTGCGCGCGGTCACCGACGAGATCATGTACGCGATCCTGATGCTGTCCGAACAGGAGTACGTCGACCGGTACGCGGCCGTGGTCAAGGCGGAGCAGACCGAGACAGAGGGCACAAAGCCCCGAAGATTCCCCCGAGCACCCCTGAGCTGATCCGGTAACCGCGGACCTGCGCCCCGCAAGGGGCGCGGGGAACTGCGCGACCAGCCACAACACAGCCGCAGACGAACGACGGCGCACCACAGTGACCCGCACGGCTGACCTGCGTTGCCGTCGGGCTCTGCCGTTGGCAGAACGGGGGTGGCGCGGCGGAGCCGGGGCCGTACGGTCGGGTCATGAGACGTGCTGTGGTGATCGGGGCGGCGGGACAGATCGGGCGCCCCACGGTGGACGCGCTGGTGCGGGACGGCTGGGAGGTGACGGCCGCCTCCCGGAGCGGCGGCCGGGACGAACGCTGGCCCAAGGAGGTACGGGCGGTCCGGCTGGACCGCGCCGACGACGCGGCCCTGGCCGCGACGGTGGGCGAGGACTGCGACCTCGTGGTCGACATGGTCGCCTACGGACCCGAGCACGCCCGGCAGCTGACCGCACTGACCGGCCGCGTCGGCTCCGCGGTGGTGATCTCCTCGGCGTCGGTGTACGAGGACGCCGAGGGACGGGGCTTTGACACCCAGGACCAGCCGGACGGCTTCCCCGCGTACCCGGTGCCCATCGCGGAGACCCAGCGCACGGTGCCCCCCGGCGAGTCCTCCTACAGCACCAGGAAGGCGGCGCTCGAACGTGAACTCCTCGCCGCCGGGGACGCGTTGCCGACGACGCTGCTGCGGGCGGGGGCCGTCCACGGCCCGCACAGCCCGCTGCCCCGCGAGCTGTACTTCGTCAAGCGGAACCTCGACGGACGCGGCACCCGGGTGCTCGCGCACGGCGGCCGGAGCCGGTTCCACCCGACGAGCGCCCGCACCATCGCCGAACTGGTCAGGCTGGCCGCGGCGCGACCGGGGTCGCGTGTGCTCAACGCCTGCGACCCGCAGGCGCCGACGGTGGCGGAGATCGGCGCGGCGGTGGACGAGGTGATGGGCGTCGAGACGCGGACCGTCCTGCTGGACGGGCCGCCCGAGGGCTCCGTGGGAAGCACGCCGTGGTCGGTGCCGCGGCCGGTGGTCTGCGACATGACCGCGGCGGAACGGGAGTTGGACTACCGCCCGGTCATCACGTACGCCGGCAGCCTGCCGGAGACGGTCGACCGGCTCCGGGACGAACTGGCCCGGCGCGACTGGACCGCGGCCTTTCCGAGGCTGGCACAGGCGTATCCCGACCTGTTCGACTACCCGGCCGAGGACGCCTGGCTGCGCGCACGGTGAGCAGGGGGCGGCCGGGAGGACGTCCCGGCCGCCCCTCAGCCGGTCACGGCTTGGGCGTGGCGTGCGGCGCGCAGGTCACGTCGGCCGCGTCGACCTTGCCGGTGAGCAGGTAACCGTCCACCCGGTCGTTGACGCACGGGTTGACCAGCCCGGTCACGCCGTGCGAGCCGGCGTCCCGCTCGGTGATCAGGCGGGAGCCCTTGAAGCGCTTGTGCAGCTCGACGGCGCCCGGGTACGGGGTGGCGGCGTCCCGGGTGGACTGCACGATGAGCACCGGCGGCAGCCCCTTGCCGGTCTTCACGTCCACGGGGGTCTGCTGCTTGACCGGCCAGGTCGCGCACGGCAGGTTCATCCAGGCGTTGGACCAGGTCAGGAACGGGTAGTCGCGGTGCAGCCGGGTGTTGTCCCGGTCCCAACGCCGCCAGCTGGTGGGCCACTTGGCGTCGGTGCACTCGACGGCCGTGTAGACGGCGTTGCCGTTCTCCGAGGCGATGTTCCCCGCGGTGTCGGACAGGTCCGGGGCGGCGGCGTCCACCAGTGCCTGGGTGTCACCGGCGACGTACTTGCTGAACACCGTGGCGACCGGCACCCACGAGGAGTCGTAGTACGGGGCGCTCTGGAAGAAGGAGAGCAGTTCGGCCGGGCCGACGACACCGCCGATGGGGTTCTTCTTGGCGGTGGCGCGCAGTTCGAGCCACTTGGCCTGGACGGCGGCGCGGGTGGTGCCGAGGTGGAAGGCGGCGTCGTTGGCGGCGACCCAGTCCTGCCAGTCCCGCCAGCGGCCCTCGAAGGCGATGTCCTGGTTGAGGTTGGCCTGGTACCAGATGTTGTCCCGGGCCGGGTCGACCACGCTGTCGACGACCATGCGGCGGACGTGCCCGGGGAACAGCGTGCCGTAGACGGCGCCCAGGTAGGTGCCGTAGGAGACACCGAGGTAGTTGATCTTCCGCTCGCCCAGCGCGGCCCGGATGACGTCCAGGTCGCGAGCGGTGTTCGGCGTGGTCATGTGCGGCAGCATGGTGCCGCTGCGTTCGTAGCAGCCGTCCGCGTACTCGCGGGCCAGCTTGCGCTGGGCGAGCTTGTCGGCCTCGGAGTCGGGCACCGGGTCGGCCTTGGGCGCCTTGACGAACTCCTGCGGGTCGATGCAGGAGATGGGCGCGGAGTGGCCGACACCGCGCGGGTCGAAGCCCACGAAGTCGTATGCCTTGGCCGTCTTCGCCCACACGGCGTTCTTGTTGGTGACCCGGGTCGGGAAGCGCAGCCCGGAGCCGCCCGGGCCGCCGGGGTTGTAGACGAGCGCGCCCTGGCGCTCCTGCGGGGTACCCGTGTTGCCGATGCGGTCGACGGCGAGCTTGATCTGCTTGCCGTCCGGCTTGGCGTAGTCGAGCGGCACGGTGACCCAGCCGCACTGGATGGGCTTGGCGAGCCCCCAGTCGGCGGGGCAGTCCCGCCAGTCGATGCCCGCCTTCGCGGCCCGCTCGGCGGCGATCGCGGCGCCCCGGGCCTCGCGGTCCTGGCCGTGTCCCGAGGTGGCGGCGGCCGTGGGCGCGGACACGGCGCCGGCTATCAGGGTCGCGGTGACGAGCGCTCCGGCCGAACCGAGCGCGAGCACGCGGTTCTTCGGTCTGTTCTCCCTCAAGTGGGCCCTCCCCCTGCGTCGTGGTGAATGTCATGCGAATGTCAGGGGGATCCTCGTCCCTGTGAGGAGCCTGGGAACAGGGGTTGTTGACCTTCTTTGCCAATCCGATAGCCGGACGATCAGGTACCGCTGAGCGGAGCGCCCCGGTCGAGCAGCGCCGACGCCTCGTCCAGCACCCGCCGCACCCGCAGTCCGTCGGCGGCCACGGCGTTCACCAGCACGGCGGGTCCGGCGAGCGGGAAGACGGCCGCCCCCTCCCCCAGCAGCCGGGCCGCCGGCATGTCGTCGGCGAACTCGGGCCGTACGACGAGGAGTTGCCCCACCGCGCGATGTCCCGCGAGGACGGCGGGACCGTCCCAGCCGCCGGGCGCGCCGGGCCCGCAGGTCAACTCCTGGTCGAGCACGCCGCGTCCGTCGAGCCGCACCGTCAACCGGCTGCCGAGCCGCCCCGGTTCCTCGCCGGCCCGGCCGAGCACCTGCTCCTCGCGCAGCACGAGACGGGCCCCTGCGGCGAGGTCGACCCGGGTGGTGACATACAGCTCGCTGCCGGCCGCGGAGATCAACGGTTCGGGCAGCCAGTGCAGTTCGCCCCCGTCGTCGACCGTGATCCGCACGTCGTAGTGTGCCTCGCCCTTCGTCTGGCCCGGCAGCGCGATGGTCGCGGCGGCCGACCCGACATGCAGCCGGGCGCCCCGGGCCACCCGTGTCTCGACGGCGAACCGGTCGCCGCCGAGCGGCCCGCTCATCGCTCCGACGAGCACGACCCGGGCCTGTGTGCCGCTGCCCCGGGTGCGCCGCGGCGCCAGCGGGCCCCGCCCCTCCAGCACGGGCAGCGCCGTGCCGCCGCGGCCGTCCGGC
This sequence comes from Streptomyces diversicolor, assembly GCF_057537855.1. Classification (NCBI taxonomy): domain Bacteria; kingdom Bacillati; phylum Actinomycetota; class Actinomycetes; order Kitasatosporales; family Streptomycetaceae; genus Streptomyces; species Streptomyces diversicolor. Next base: position 30,684 of record NZ_BAAJXA010000031.1, on the reverse strand, counting down.
CCGGCGACGATCCGCGCGGCGGCCCGCACCCCGCTCACTGTCACGCCCTCCACGCGGCGAGCCGTTCCCGCACCCAGGCGGCGACCTCGGCGACGCCGGTCTCGGAGCGCAACGACTGGAACACGACGGGCAGTCCGGCCCGCTGCGCCTTCGCGTCGGCGGCCATCCGCGCGAGGTCGGAGCCGACGTACGGCGCGAGGTCGGTCTTGTTGACCACGAGCAGATCGGCGGTGGTGACGCCTGGGCCTCCCTTGCGCGGGATGTCGTCCCCGCCGGCCACGTCGATGACGAAGACCTGCGCGTCGACGAGCCCCTTGGAGAAGGTCGCGGTGAGGTTGTCGCCGCCCGACTCGACGAGGACGAGGTCCAGCGGCCCCACCTCGTCCTCCAGTTCCTCGACCGCTTCGAGGTTGGCGGAGATGTCGTCCCTGATCGCGGTGTGCGGGCAGGCTCCCGTCCGCACGGCGGTGATCCGCTCCGGCGGCAGTACGGCCTCGCGCAGCAGGAACTCGGCGTCCTCCCGGGTGTAGATGTCGTTGGTGACGACGGCGAGCGACAGGTCGTCCCGCAGGGTGCGGCACAGGGCGGCGACGGTGGCGGTCTTGCCCGAGCCGACGGGCCCGCCGAGGCCGATCCGCAGCGCCCGCCGCGATCCGTCCGCCCGCCGGGCATCGGCCCCGACGGCGCCCGGGCCGTGCTGGGTGTGATCGAGATGCATGAACAACTCTCCTTCAGAACGGCCTTCAGGGTGCCGGGATGTCAGCCGACCGCGGGCGAAACGCCGCGGCGGCCGGGGTCGGGAGCGGGGTGAGTGAGGGAACCGCGGCGGCGACGCCACGGTCGGGCGGGGTGCGGACGGCGGTGAGCCGGGTGGTGCGGTCACGGTCGGTCGGGAGTGGGCGGGCACGGCGGTGGGCCGGCGGGCAGGCAGGGTCGGTCCGGCGCGGGCGAGAACGGTCAGTCGGCGGGCAGGCAGGGTCGGTCCGGCGCGGGCGAGAACAGTCGGTCGGCGGGCAGGCACGGTCGGTCCGGCGCGGGCGAGAACAGTCGGTCAGCGGGCAGGCGGGGTCGGTCCGGTGCGGGCGGGAACGGTCGGTCGGCGGGTGGCAGACGTCGTGGGCGGCGCGGTCAGGATGCGAACAGCCGGGCCGGTCGGGTGGCGTGGGTCTCGGCTGTGATCTCCAGCAGCGGTGCGGATGTCGCCGGCAGGGCGTCGACGCCGTCGGTGACGGTGCGCCGGGCCGCCTCCACCGCCCGCCCGACCACCTGGTCGAGCTCCGGCGCCAGCCGGGCCAGTACCCCGGTCGCCTCGAACGGATGCAGGCTCAGCAGCCGCACGGTGGCCGTCGCCGGCCCGCTCACGCTTTCGTACGCCGCGCAGTACGCCGCGTCCGCCGCCTCAAGACCGGCCGCCCGAGCCACCAGGCCGAGCACCACCGGCTGGTGCACGCCCTTGGGGAACTGCCGGGCCAGGGCGTCGAGTTCGGCGCGCGGCCAGGTCGCCCGGGCGGCCCGCAGCAGCTGCCGGCCGAGCCTGCGCGCAGCGCCACGCAGCGCGGGCGACGGTGTGCGCGCGTCCGCCGCCGCGTCCAGGGCGGCAAGGTCCGCGCCGAGCACCGCCGCCGCGGCGAGCGCGGCGGCCACGAGCCCCGCCGTGTGCAACCGCCCCCGGCAGAAGTCCGCCAGGCTCGCGGCATCGGTGATCCGCCCGGCCGTGACGGCGGCCTCCGCCCCGCCGGAGTGCGCGTGCCCTCCGGCGGGAAAGCGGCCGTCGGCCAGGACGAGGAGCGCTGCCCGGGACATCAGAACAGGAAGTAGCGCTGGGCCATGGGCAGTTCGGCGGCCGGGGTGACCTCGACCAGTTCGCCGTCGATGTGCACGGCGAAGCTGTCGGGGTCGATCCGGACCAGGGGCCGTGCGTCGTTCTCCCTCATGTCCGCCTTCGTCACGCCGCGCGTCGACTCGATGGCGACGAAACGCTTGTCCAGCTCAAGCCGTTCGGGCAGCCCGTCCTCGATGGCCGCCGGGGCGACGAAGTTGACCGAGTTGGCGCCCGGTGCCCGTCCGATCGCGCCGTACATGGGGCGCGGCAGGATCGGCTGCGGGGTGGGGATGGAGGCGTTGGCGTCGCCCATCTGCGCGTACGCGATCTGCCCGCCCTTGATGACCAGGTGCGGTTTCACACCGAAGAACGCGGGTTCCCAGAGCACCAGGTCGGCGAGCTTTCCGCGCTCCACGGACCCGATGTCCCGGGCGAGGCCCTGGGCGAGAGCGGGGTTGATGGTGTATTTGGCGACATAGCGCCGTACCCGCCGGTTGTCCGCGCGGCCGTCACCGGGCAGCGCGCCCCGGCGGCGCTTCATCACATGCGCCGTCTGCCAGGTCCGCAGCACGACCTCGCCGATGCGCCCCATGGCCTGGGCGTCGGAGGAGATGATCGAGATGGCGCCCAGATCGTGCAGGATGTCCTCGGCGCCGATCGTCGACGGCCTGATCCGGGACTCGGCGAACGCCAGGTCCTCCGGGACCGCGGGGTTGAGGTGGTGGCACACCATCAGCATGTCGAGGTGTTCCTCGGCGGTGTTGACGGTGAACGGCCGGGTCGGATTGGTCGAGCTGGGCAGCACGTGCGGCTCGGAGACCACGGTCATGATGTCGGGCGCGTGCCCGCCGCCGGCCCCCTCGGTGTGGTACGCGTGGATGCCGCGCCCGGCGATCGCGGCGAGCGTGTCGCCGACGAAGCCGGCCTCGTTGAGGGTGTCCGAGTGGATGGCGACCTGGATGCCGGTCCGGTCGGCGACGGTGAGCGAGGCGTCGATGACGGCCGGGGTGGAGCCCCAGTCCTCGTGCAGTTTCAGGCCCAGCGCGCCGCCGCGGATCTGCGACATCATCGCCTCGTGCGAGACGGTGTTGCCCTTGCCGAGCAGGCCGACGTTGACCGGGTAGTGCTCCATCGCCTGGAACATCCGGGCGAGGTGCCAGGGGCCGGGCGTCACGGTGGTCGCCTTGGAGCCCTCGGCCGGTCCGGTGCCGCCGCCGACCAGCGTGGTGATGCCGGCGGCCAGCGCCTCGTCGGCGGTCTGCGGGCAGATGAAGTGGACGTGCGCGTCGATCCCGCCGGCCGTCAGGATGCGCCCGTTGCCCGCGATCACCTCGGTCTCCGGGCCGATGACCAGATCGGGGTGCACGCCGTCCATCGTGTCCGGGTTGCCCGCCTTGCCGATCCCGGTGATCCGGCCGTCGCGGATGCCGATGTCGGCCTTGACGATTCCCCAGTGGTCGACGATGACGGCGCCGGTGATCACGGTGTCGGGGGTGCCGTCCGCGCGGGTGGCACGCGACTGGCCCATGGATTCGCGGATGACCTTGCCGCCGCCGAAGACCGCCTCGTCACCGGCGCGTCCGGGCCCGCCCGAACGGTCCTCCTCGATCTCGATCAGCAGATCGGTGTCGGCGAGCCGGATCCGGTCGCCGGTGGTCGGGCCGAACAGGTCGGCGTACGCGGCACGTGGGATCTCAGGCATCGAGGCGGCCTCCGGTCTGGCCGCGCAGGCCCGGCACGACGCGGGCGCCGGTCAGCGGGACGAGTTCGACGTCGACGGGGATGCCGGGCTCGAAGCGCACGGCGGTGCCGGCGGCGACGTTCAGCCGCTTTCCGTGTGCGGCGCCGCGGTCGAACTCCAGGCCGGGGTTGGCCTCGGCGAAGTGGTAGTGGGAGCCGACCTGGACGGGCCGGTCGGCGGCGTTGAGGACGGTGAGCCGGGTGACCTCGCGGCCCTCGTTGCAGACGACGGGGTCGTCGGCGAACAGGATCTCTCCGGGAATCATGGCCGTGCCCCGCTCAGACGATCGGGTCGTGGACGGTGACCAGTTTGGTGCCGTCCGGGAAGGTGGCCTCCACCTGGACGTCGTGGATCATCTCGGGGACGCCCTCCATGACGTCGTTGCGGGTGAGCACCTTGCGGCCGGAGGCCATCAGTTCGGCGACGCCGCGTCCGTCGCGCGCGCCTTCGAGGACGTGCGACGTGATGAGCGCGACCGCCTCGGGGTGGTTGAGCCTCAGCCCGCGGGCCCGGCGCCGCTCGGCCACGTCGGCCGCCACGTGGATCAGCAGCCTCTCTTGCTCGTGCGGGGTCAGTTGCACGTCCCACCTCACAGTCCTCGCTCCGGACCGTGCGGGTCCGGTTGCCGCAGCCACCGCCGACAGGGGTGAATCTCACATGGGGTCAGATGGGGCGAGCTTACCCAATCGGGACACAAGAACCTCCGACGGTGTGGACGGGCACGCTAGTGCGCCGGAGTTTCAACGACGTTAACCGGACCGTACGGGCGCACCGGTCGGCACGGTCGACGCAGTCCCGGCTCCGGAGCGGGCTCCACGCGAGGCCGCCCGGACAGCGAACGCACCGCCACGCGCCCGACCGGGGGATCGCGACCGGCTCCGCGGCAACCCTGTCGGACCCGAGCGGAACGCATGCGGTGGCCGCACGAGTGATCACGGGGAACCGCCGGACGCAGACCACGACACCCGACCCGACCACACCGACCGCGAACGCATCCGCAGCCGCCCCCGCAGCGTCACTTGACCCCACGAGCAGCCGAGGCCGGCGCGGGCGCGGTGACGGCCGGGCCGCGCGGGCAGCCGGGACCGGCGCGAGGTGCCCCGCGAGCAGCCGATTGCCGTCACGGGCACGGTGATACCGCCCGGCCACCCGCTCTGCACCGCTCCCTCCACCCGGGCAACCACCAGCGGAGCCATCGGCATCCTCGGCCGACGGCTGCCGCCCGGGACAGAACACCCCCGCCGCCGACCGCAGACCACGCCGCACGACCGACCCCCTTGCCGACCACAGACCGTGGCGCACGGCCCGGCCGCGCCGACCGTGAGCACATCCGTGGCCCCTCCCACGGCGCCGCCGGGTCCCGCGGGCAGCCGGGACCGGCGCGGGCGTGGTGACACCGCCCGACACTCCCTACTCCGGCGCGCCACCTCCACCCCGCAACCACCGCCGAAGCCAATCGGCCCCCGGCCAGCACCTGCCGGGGGGGCGGGGCAACCCCCCGCCCCCCGGGCCTGCCCTATCGATCCTGAGCGCGTCCGTGCCCGCCCCCACGGGGCCGCCCGGGCCCAGACGCAGCCGAGGCCGGCGCGCGGCGCGGTGATGCCGATAGGCCATCCGCGCCCCGCCGCCCCCCACCCCGCAACCGCCGGCGGAGCCGATCGGCGTCCCCGGCCGGCACCTGGCCCCGCCGTCCGGGCGCAGGTCGCGGCGCTCGTGCCGGGCGGGTGGTCTGCGGCGGAGGTGCTTGGTCAGGAGCCCGTCGCGCCCCTGTGTTCGGCTGCGATGCCGAAGCGGCGTTGTTCGCGGTGCGGGCCCGCGGCCTCGCGGACGCTGGAGACCGAGCTGACGACCTGCTCGTCCGCCGGTTCCGGGAGTTCTTCGAGCCGCTCCAGGTCGGCGGCGGAGACGAGGGCGACGAGAGGCTTGCCGTGGCGCGTCACGACGACGCGTTCACCGCCGTACACCACCCGGTTGATCAGGTCGGCGAGTTCAGCCCTGGCTTGCGTCACCGGAATCTCGTAGGCCATGACCCCAGCTTACGGGGCTGCCCCGGACCCCTTTCCCGCCCCGAGGACGCCCCACCCGCACCCACCCAGTCTGTACGTCCTGTACATTTTCCATCGAGGGCGTCGCCGCAAGCGGCCGCGCCGCGAGGAGGGGTATTGCCATGACCGGACCGTCCGCCCGCCACGTCCTGCCCGAGTTCACCGAACGCACGAGCACAGGGCTCCGCACGCTCGATCCGTACGCGAAGCTGCTTGAGGAGCGGATCGTCTTCCTGGGCACACCGATCGACGACACCGCGGCGAACGACGTCATGGCACAGTTCATGCACCTGGAACACCGCGCCCCGGACCAGGACATCTCGCTGTACGTCAACTCCCCCGGCGGCTCGTTCAGCGCGATGACGGCCATCTACGACACCATGCGGTACGTCACCTGCGACGTGGAGACGATCTGTCTCGGGCAGGCCGGCTCCTCGGCGGCGGTGCTGATCGCGGCCGGCACCGCCGGCAAGCGGTATACGCTGCCGGGCGCGCGGCTGCTGCTCCAGCAGCCGTCGCTGGCGCGGCCGGTGCAGGGCCAGCCGAGCGATCTGGTCATCGAGGCCGAGGAACTGGCGCGCGTGCGCGTGCTCCAGGAGGAGATGCTGGCGCGCCACACCGGCCGCACCCCGGAGCAGGTCCACGAGGACCTGGAACGGGACCTGGTCCTGGACGCCCGGGGCGCGCTGGAGTACGGGCTGGTGGACGCGGTCATCCCGAGCCGCAGGGCCGCGCGCCCGGCCGACGCGGGGTGAGCCGCGGATGCTGCCGCCTGAACTGCCGCCGCTGCCCGCCCTGACCCGGGCCGAGAGCGAGCTGATCGACCGTTACCTGGAGGCGGTCGACCTGCTCGGCCGGATCAATCCGGCGCGGGCCGAGCACACCTACCACGGCCTTCGGGCCGCCCAGGCGCTGGTGCGCACCGCGATGGAGCTGCGGGACGCGCTGGCCCTGATGCACACGCGAGGCGAGATCGAGGTGCACACGGCCACCCTGGCACGGGCACTGCGCGTGCTGGACGGCGAGCGGCGCGCCGCCCGGGTCGCCGTGCCGCCCGACGGCGCGGGCTGACGCGGGCGCACCGGGCCCCCGCGGGCCGCCGAGCCGACGAGCCGACGAGCCGTCATAGAACGGGCCGAAACGGTCCAAACGGTCTACCCCTGTTCGGCGTAGCCCGGCTTCCTTTTTCGGGCGCGGGAGAGTTGGGTACGGCGAGTGGTCGACAGCCGCGCCGAGGTGCTTCGGCGCTGGTCCGGGGGTGCGCAGCCCCCTCGGCCGGGTATCGAACAGAGCACTGTCCAGCCGAACGGCTGAGTGGTGAACAACGCCACACATCCCCGGTTCCGTTGGGATTTTCGGACAGTTGTGAGTGAAGATCCCTGTCTGACGACAAGCCCCCGCCACCGCGGCGGGGCGGTCCGGGCGGACGCCGAGTCCTGCCGCCGCCCGGATGACCGGTCGACAGGAGTGGATCGGCAGGAGTGGAGGACCCGAGCAAGACGGGTCGCCGGAGCGGACGCTGTTCCGTTCCGAGCAGCCCTTGGGGTGAAGCCGTGGCGACACGGCCGGGCAACTTCGCCAGCCCGAATCCGACAGGTCATCCTTCACAGGCGGCTGACGAAGGGTTGCGCATGACTGCGCTCAATCGTGTCCCGTCGCTGATGGCCCGGGCCGGTACGGCCTCGGCACTGACCCTCGCCGCCGTGGGCGGCTCGATCGTGGTCCCCGGCCTCGCGTCCGACGCGGAGGCCGCGACCACGGCGACGAAGGCGCTGCGGATCGCGGCGTCCAAGAAGGGGTCACCGTACAAGTGGGGCGCCACCGGGCCGCGCAGGTTCGACTGCTCCGGGCTCACGCTGTACTCGTTCAAGAAGGCGGGCAAGGCCCTGCCGCGCACGGCCGCCCAGCAGTACAACAAGACGCGCCACATCTCGGCCAAGAGCCGCAAGGCCGGGGACCTGGTGTTCTTCCATTCGGGCTCCAACGTCTACCACGTGGGCATCTATGCGGGTCATGGGAAGATCTGGCACGCCCCGAAGACCGGGGACGTGGTGCGGCTGCAGAAGATCTGGACGCGGAGCGTCTGGTACGGCCGGGTCGGCTGACCCTACGGTTCCTGCCGGCCCACCGCCGTCACCGGGTGGGCCGGCACGGTCCAGGGCAGTTCCACGGTGATGGTCTTGCCGCCCTCGCGGGTGGGCCGGACGCGCAGCTTGCCGCCGCTTTCGGCGGTGAGCCAGCGGATGATGACCATGCCGCGGCCGTTGTCCTGCTGGACGGCCGCGGGGAGTCTCTTCGGGAAGCGCGGATGACTGTCGGTGACACCGATGCGCAGACGCGCGTCACGGTCGAGCGCGAGGTCGACCGTGAAGGTGGGTGACTGGCCGAAGGTGTGCTGCACGGCGTTGGTGGCCAGCTCGGAGACGATGAGGCGGATCGTCTCGGCGGCGTCCGTGTCCGACGGCAGACCCCACTCCACGAGGGTGCTCAGCACATGCGCGCGGGCCGCGGAGACCGAGGCGGGATCGCTCGGCAGAGTGATGGATGCTTCCAGATGGTCTGCCATGGCGGTGTCGTCCCTTTCCCACGGGACCGCAGTCCGACACGGAGCGGATGGTTCGAGTACGGTCCCGGACTGGTGCTTCGTGGCCAGACTGCCATCAGTGCGCCGGTCACGCGGGGCATCCACCGGGATATGCATATATCTGTCGCTCGAAGCGGTGAACTCTGCGACGGCAGACCGTATTTGGGCGGCTCGTAAGGAGTAAGGAGTTGCCCATGCAGCACGGTCCCGCGGTACGCCGCCGGAAACTGGGCGCCGAACTGCGCGCCCTGCGCACCGGCGCCGGTCTCACGAGCGGTGAGGCGGCCCGGTTGGTGGGCTGGCACCAGTCGAAGGTGAGCCGCGTCGAGACGGGCGCGAGTGGCGTGAAACCGACCGATGTGCGGCTGCTGCTCGACGCGTACGACGTGCGGGACGCCCAACTGCGGGAGTTGCTGCTGGTGTTGGCGGGGTCCGAGGACGCAGGCGATCGACACCGCTGGTGGCACGCCTACCGCGGGGTGCTGCCGCCCACCTACCGGGACTTCATCAGCCTGGAGTCGCAGGCCAGCGGGATGCGCACGCTGGAGACGTCGGTCGTGCCCGGGCTGCTGCAGACGCCCGAGTACGCCCGCGCGGTGACCCGGGCCGCGGTGGACGCGCTGGACGAGGACCGGCTGGACGCGCTGGTGGAGGTGCGGCTCGCCCGGCAGGACGTGCTGCGTTCGCAGCCGCCGCTGGAGCTGAGCGCCGTGCTGGACGAGGCGGTGCTGCGCCGGGAGGTCGGCGGACCGGGCGTCATGGCACGGCAGTTGGAACGGCTGACGGAGGCGGCACGGCTGCCGCAGGTAAGGCTCCAGGTGCTGCCTTTTGCCGCCGGAGCACACATCGGCATCACCGGGCCTTTCGTTATCTTCTCATTTCGGAGCACTTCTGATCTGGATGTTGTTGTTCTTGACCAGCTGACGAGTAGCCTCTACCTCGAACGGAAAGAAGACCTCCAGGCCTACACGGAGGCCTTCAACTCCCTTCAGATCCACGCCCTTTCGCCCGAGGACTCGTTGGATTACATCGCCGCGATAGGTGACGGCGCGTAAGGAGGCACCATGACCGCACTGCCTCGGAACGTACCTTCCACTGCCCAACTGCCCGCTGTGCGCTGGCTGCGCAGCAGCTACAGCACGGGAGCCAACAACTGCGTGGAGACGGCACGGCCGCGCTCCGGTCCGCTGACCGGACTGCTCGCCGTGCGCGACTCCAAGGACCCGGCCGGGCCCGCGCTGCTCTTCTCCCCCGAGAGCTGGGCGGACTTCCTCGCCGCGTTGTGTTGACCCCCGTACCGCCCCGTCCGACCGACCGCTACTGACCGATTCCGCCCGGGCGGCGCACGGCCGTGTCACGCCGACTCATGGTCGCGCCCCGCCGATCACCCTTACAGCGCGTTCGATGTCCGCCCCGGAGAGGTCCGCACGGGCGGTGAGCCTGAGCCGTGAGACACCGTCGGGAACGGAAGGCGGACGGAAACAGCCCACGGTGAGGCCGGCCGCACGGCAGTCGTCCGCCCAGCGGACGGCCTCCTCCGGGGACGGCGCGCGCACGGAGACGACCGCGGCGTCCGGGCGCACCGCCTGGAGGCCCGCCGCGGTCAGTCGTGCGTGCAGTTCGGCGGCGACCTGACGCGCGCGTGCCGCCCGCTGCGGTTCGCGGCGCAGCAGGCGCAGGGCCGCGAGCGCCGCGCCCGCCGCGGCGGGCGCGAGGCCCGTGTCGAAGATGAAGGTGCGGGCCGCGTTGACGAGGTGGTCGATCACCCGCGCTGGGCCGAGCACGGCGCCGCCCTGGCTGCCCAGCGACTTGGACAGGGTGGCCGTGACGACGACGTCGTCGGCGCCCGCGAGACCGGCCGCGTGCGCAGCTCCCCGGCCGCCGTCCCCCAGCACGCCAAGACCGTGGGCGTCGTCCACCAGCAGCCCCGCGCCGTGTTCCCGGCACGCCTCGGCGAGGGCGGTGAGCGGCGCGGCGTCCCCGTCGACCGAGAAGACCGTGTCCGAGACGACGAGCGCGGGCCCCTCGTGCGGGCCCAGCGCCTTGCGCACCGCCTCCGGGTGGGCGTGCCCGACCACCTGGGTGACACCGCGGGCCAGCCGGCAGCCGTCGATGAGGGAGGCGTGGTTGCCCGCGTCGGAGACGATCAGGCAGCCGTGCGGCCCCAGCGTGGTGACCGCGGCGAGATTCGCGGCGTATCCGGAGGAGAGGACAAGGGCCGCCTCGAAGCCGCAGAAGGCGGCCAGCTCGCGCTCCAGTTCGCCGTGCAGCTCCGTGCTGCCGGTGACCAGTCGCGAGCCGGTGGCTCCGCCGCCCCAGGCGCGCGCCGCGTCGGCGGCGCCCGCGATGACCTCCGGGTGCCGGGCCAGGCCCAGGTAGTCGTTGCTCGCGAGGTCGAGGAGCGGCGAGTCGGCGGCACGGGGGCGCAGCGTGCGTACGAGTCCGGCACGGCGGCGCAGCCTGGCCTGCTCGTCGATCCAGCCGAACGCCATGGTTCCTCCGGGGATTTGTAGGCAGTGAACAGACCCTAGCCGGGCCGTCTGCCGTCCATTGTGTGGCCATGCCCACACGTCGAACCGTCGGCGTTGTATGAACCCTCCTTGGCCGGGACCGCTCCCGCAGGGCAGGATCGGACCCCATGGACTTCCTGAACACGCTCGTGGACAAGGGCCTGCGGCGCGAGCCGCCGACCCGCGACGAGGCACTCGCCGTGCTCGCCACCTCGGACGACGACCTGCTCGACGTGGTGGCCGCGGCCGGCCGGGTGCGCCGGCACTGGTTCGGCCGGCGCGTGAAACTCAACTATCTGGTCAATCTCAAGTCCGGTCTGTGTCCCGAGGACTGCTCCTACTGCTCGCAGCGGCTGGGTTCGACGGCCGGCATCCTGAAGTACACCTGGCTCAGGCCGGACGAGGCGTCCGAGGCCGCCGCCGCGGGCCTGGCCGGCGGCGCCAAGCGGGTGTGCCTGGTGGCCAGCGGCCGGGGCCCGACGGACCGGGACGTGGACCGGGTGTCCGAGACGATCAGGACCATCAAGGAACGCAACGAGGGCGTCGAGGTCTGCGCGTGCCTCGGTCTGCTCTCCGACGGCCAGGCCGAGCGGCTGCGCGCGGCCGGCGCCGACGCCTACAACCACAACCTCAACACCTCCGAGGGAACGTACGCGGACATCACGACGACGCACACGTACGCCGATCGGGTGGACACGGTGCACAAGGCGCACGCGGCGGGGCTGTCCCCGTGCTCCGGGCTGATCGCGGGCATGGGCGAGAGCGACGCGGACCTGGTCGACGTGGTCTTCGCGCTGCGCGCGCTGGACCCGGACTCGGTGCCGGTGAACTTCCTGATCCCGTTCGAGGGCACCCCGCTGGCCAAGGAGTGGAACCTGACGCCGCAGCGCTGTCTGCGCATCCTCGCGATGGTCCGGTTCGTCTGCCCCGACGTCGAGGTCCGGGTGGCCGGCGGTCGCGAGGTGCATCTGCGCACCCTGCAACCGCTCGCGCTGCACCTGGCCAACTCCGTCTTCCTCGGCGACTACCTCACCAGCGAGGGGCAGGCGGGCAGGGCCGACCTGGAGATGATCGCGGACGCCGGGTTCGTGGTGGAGGGCGCCGACGAGGTGACGCTGCCGGAGCACCGGGCGGCCGGAGCGGGCGGCTGCGGATCGCACACCGAGCAGGGCGGCCGGACCCACGAGGGCGGCGGCGGGTGCGGTGCGGCCGTCTCCCCGCCACGGGAGAGCGAGGCGCGCACCGACCTGGTCGCCGTCCGCCGCCGCGGCCCCGGAACGGACCTCGCGCCCAATGCCTGACCTCGACGTCCCCGCGCTGCTGGAACTGGACCGGCGGCATGTGTGGCATCCGTACGGCCCGATGCCCGGGCGCGCCGAACCGCTCGTCGTGGCGTCGGCGAGCGGGGTCCGGCTGCGACTGGCCGACGGCTCGGGCGAGCTGGTCGACGGCATGGCGTCCTGGTGGTCGGCGATCCACGGCTACAACCACCCGGTGCTCAACGAGGCCGCGCGGGGCCAGCTGGCGCGGATGAGCCATGTGATGTTCGGCGGGCTCACGCACGAGCCCGCCGTCCGGCTCGCGAAGCTCCTTGTCGACATGTCACCCAACGGGCTTGAGCATGTCTTCCTCGCCGACTCCGGCTCGGTCTCGGTCGAGGTCGCGGTCAAGATGTGCCTGCAGTACTGGCGCTCGCTCGGCCGCCCCCGAAAGCGCCGGCTGCTGACCTGGCGGGGCGGCTACCACGGCGACACCTGGCAGCCGATGTCCGTATGCGACCCCGAGGGCGGGATGCACGGGCTGTGGGCCGGGGTGCTGCCGCGCCAGGTCTTCGCCGACCCGCCGCCGGCCGGGTACGAGGAGGCGTACGCCGAGCGGTTGCGCGAGCTGATCGGGCGGCACGCCGACGACTTGGCCGCCGTGATCGTGGAGCCGGTGGTGCAGGGCGCGGGCGGGATGCGGTTCCACTCGCCCCGGTATCTGCGGGTGCTGCGGGAGGCGTGCGACGCGCATGACGTGCTGCTGGTGTTCGACGAGATCGCGACCGGATTCGGCCGGACGGGCACGCTGTTCGCCGCGGAGCACGCGGCCGTGACGCCGGACGTGATGTGCGTGGGCAAGGCGCTGACCGGCGGGTATCTGACGATGGCGGCGACGTTGTGCACCGCGCGGGTGGCGGCGGGGATCTCCCGGGGCGAGGTCCCGGTCCTCGCGCACGGCCCGACGTTCATGGGCAATCCGCTGGCCGCGGCCGTCGCCTGCGCGTCGATCGAGCTGCTGCTGGGGCAGGACTGGCGCACGGAGGTCAAGCGGATCGAGACGGGCCTGCGGAGGGGTCTCGCGCCGGCCTCGGACCTGCCCGGGGTGCGTGACGTACGGGTCCTGGGCGCCATCGGCGTGGTGCAGCTCGACCACGAGGTGGACCTGGCGGCGGCCACAGCGGCGGCCGTGCGGGCGGGCGTGTGGCTGCGGCCGTTCCGCGATCTGGTGTACACGATGCCGCCGTATGTCACCGGTGACGAGGACGTGGCACGGATCGCGGCCGCGGTGTGCGCGGCGGCGCGGGAGGGTTGAGATGCCGGTTCTGGTGATCACGGGCACGGGCACGGAGGTCGGCAAGACGGTCACCACCGCGGCGGTGGCCGCCGCCGCGCTGGCGGCCGGCCGGTCGGTGGCCGTGCTGAAGGCGGCGCAGACGGGGCTGAGGCCGGGCGAGCGCGGGGACGCGGACGAGGCGGCGCGGCTCGCGGGCCCGGTGACGGCGGCCGAACTGGCCCGCTATCCGGAGCCGTTGGCGCCGTGGACGGCGGCCAGGCGGTCCGGCCTCGCCCCCGTGCGTCCCTGCGAGGTCGCCGACGCCGCCGCCAAGCTGGCCACCGAGCACGATCTGGTGCTGGTCGAGGGAGCGGGCGGGCTGCTCGTGCGGTTCGACGCGGCGGGCGGCACCCTGGCGGACGTGGCCCGGCTGCTCGCGGCGCCGGTGCTGGTGGTCGCGTCGGCCGGCCTGGGCACGCTGAACACGACGGAGCTGACGGCGCGTGAACTGCGCGCGCGTGCCGTGGAGTTGCTGGGGGTGGTGATCGGCAGCTGGCCCCGGTCCGCCGATCTCGCCGCGCGGTGCAATCTCGCGGATCTGCCTCAGGTGGCAGACGCCCCGCTGCTCGGCGCCCTGCCGGCCGGGGCCGGCGCCCTGCCACCGCCCGAGTTCCGCAGGGCGGCCCCGACGTGGCTGTCCCCGCGCCTTGAGGGCACCTGGGACGCGGCGTCCTTCCGGACCCGGCAGGCTCCGCCCGCGGGCCCGCCACGGTGACGGAGCGGCGTTCGGGTACGGCGGGCAGGAGCGGGCGGGCGTCGGCCGGGCCGGGTCACAGGGTCCAGTGGTGCAGCCGCCGTGCGATGTCGGACACCGACGCCTCCCCGTCCTTGACCAGCCGGGCCAGATCGCGGACCTGTTCCGGCGAGGTGGTGACCTTCAGGCCGCTGGCGACGAGATAGGCGTAGGCGACGGCGGAGGCGAACAGGGCGTTGGACCGCTCCAGCGCGGGCACATGGATCAGCAGCTGGAGCAGGGCGGCGGCGCGGGCGTGCGGGCCCTCGTAGACGGGGACGTCGAATATCTCGGCCCGGTGCCGGGCGACCGCGGCGACCAGCGCGCCCCAGTCGGTGACCTGGGGGTCCCCCGGTGTCTTCTGCTCCGCGAGCATGAGCAGCCAGGCGAGATCGATGCTCAGGTCGTTCAACGGATCAGCGCCGGCCTTCGCTCCGGCCGGTGCCGCGGTCCTCGCCGAACTCCTCCGCGAACACGCCCTCGTACTGCTTCATGAAGTCCGCGGCTGCCTCCACGAAGGTGCGGCCGGCCTCCCCGGTGTCCTGCCGGACCAGCTCTTCGATATAGCGGTTGACGCTCATGCCGCGGGCCTGGGCGCGCTCGCGGGCGGCCCGGGCGGTGCCCTCGTCCACGCGTACGTTCAGCTGGGTCTTGGCCATACCCCTGACGCTAGCGCCGGACCGCTAGCGGCGGCAAGCGGGCCGCCCCGGGCCTTGCCCCTTGCACCGGTAGCGGGGACCCGGCCTGGGGCGGAGGCCGCGTCGGCCGCGCGGGGCAGTGCCGCAGACGACCGACGGCACAGCGCGGCCCTTCCAGCGGAGCGCCTAGCGGGCGGCCCTTGCGAACGAGGCGTCGAGTCCGCTCTTCAGGACCCGGGCGACCGGGCGCTCGACGAGCCGGTGCACCAGCCAGCTCAGCACCAGGAAGGCCGCGATCACGACGGCGACCACCAGCCGGACGTCCATCGTGTCGCGCAGGCGGTGGATCAGCGTCGTACCGGCCACGTAGTGCATCAGATAGAGCGGGTAGGTAAGACAGCCGGCGGTGACCAGCCACTTCCAGCGGATGCGGTCGGTCAGGCCGAGCGCGACGGCCACCATGACCAGCATGAACACGGTGAAGATCAGTACGGCTCCGCGCCAGCTGGAGACACCCTCGTACTCCACCCGCATCCCCAGCTCCCGCTGGCCCATCAGCCACGCCATGGCCAGGATGCCCCACAGCATCAGGTCCTGGCCGAAGCGGTGCATGAGGTAGAGGGCGAGGCCGGCGATGAAGTACCAGGCGCCGCTCGGGTCGGCCACCAGATTCAGCAGCGGCAGCTCGGCGACCGGCGCGAGCATCGCCGCCGCGCCCCACACACAGCAGAACACCACGACCCTGCGGTACGTCAGGCCCATGGCGACGACGACCAGGAACAGGAGGTAGAAGCGCAGCTCCGACCAGAGGGTCCAGTAGACGGGGTCGACGTTCGGCACGCCCGAACCGGCCTGCAGCATCGTGAGGTTGAGCAGGACGTCGCGCAGGGCGAGCCGGTCCCACACGCCGGGCAGCGCCACCAGCACGCCCGTGGTGAAGACGACGCCGAACCAGTAGGCGGGGTACAGGCGGATCACCCGCGAGACGAAGAACTGCCGGGGGGTGCGGCCCCAGCAGGACATGCAGATGACGAAACCGCTGATCACGAAGAAGATCTCGACGCCGATCCAGCCGAAGGAGGCGAACCGGAACACCGTGGGCATCAGATCGGACACCGGCCGGTCCCAGATCGCGTTGCCCGGCCGGTCGGCCCGCTTGGTGCCGGCGTAGTGGTGCAGGACCACCATCAGGGCGGCGGCCAGGCGGATGCCGTCGACGACGTACAGCCGGGGGCGGGCCCGCCCGGCGGTCGCGCGCTTCGACGCGGACTCCGGCTGGGGCGAACGCTCGGCGAGTGCGACGCCGCCGGTGGATGTCGACGAGCTGCCGTCCACAGCGTGCATCAGGGCTAAGCCATCCCTCATGAGACAACCTCGGGCCTTGTGGCCCACGGACGGTTCACGCTACGTCCACGCCTTCCGCGCCATCGGGGCAGGAAAGAATAAATTACGCATGCCGTGACAGAGAGTTACCACATCTCTCATCTGCCGGTCGCGCAACGTTTTCCATTGCTTCACTTCGTCTCACTGCGCGGGCAGCGCGCCCGCGGCGGAAACCGTTCGCCAGGCCGGGGGGCGCTCTGCTTGGCTCGCCGCATGAGTGATCTCCACATCCGCTGTGCCGTCCCGGCCGACATCGACGCCGTGCTGCGGTTCTGGCGCGAGGCCGCGGAAGGCACCAGCATCAGCGACGACCACGACGGAGTCGGCCGGCTCATCGCACGGGACCCCGAGGCGCTGCTCCTCGCCGAGCGCGAGCGCGACGGACTCCTCGTCGGCACGGTGATCGCCGGCTTCGACGGATGGCGGTGCTCCGCGTACCGGCTCGCCGTGCACCCGGCGCACCGTCGGCAGGGCATCGCCACCGCCCTGCTCGAAGCGGCCGAACAGCGCTTCACCGCCCTCGGGGGCCGACGGGTCGACGCCATGGTCCTGGAGGCCAACGAGCGGGCCCATCACGCCTGGGGCGCGGCCGGCTACCACCGCGAGGACCACTGGCGGCGCTGGGTCAAACCACTGTGAGCACGCGCCTTAGCCCCCGGTGACACACCCCGCCCCGGTCCGCGCGGCATGCGCGGCGGGGCGCCGGGTACCGGAAGGGAGCGGGCGGCGGCCGGGGCCCGGCTCACCGGCCGGCACCCTTTGCTCGTCCTTTACTATTGAAGGATCATGGGGCCGCCCGGCCCCCCTGCCCCGGTGACGAAAGGTGTGAGCGTCCGCTCATGGACGAGCCTCCCAGTCCGCGACATCGCGCGATCCTCCCTGCCCTGGCCGATCATGGGACGGAGGTGAACCGATGACCGAAGTGCTCCTCCTGCTGGTGGCGGTCCTGCTCTCGCTCGCCTGCGGCGCCTTCGTCGCCGCCGAGTTCTCGCTGACCACGGTGGAACGCGGCGAACTGGAGCGCGCCGCCGAGCGCGGCGAGCGCGGCGCGGCCGGCGCCCTCAAGGCCGTACGGAATCTGACGTTCCAGCTCTCCGGCGCGCAGCTCGGCATCACGGTCACCAACCTGGTCGTCGGCATGCTCTCCGAGCCGTCCATCGCCCGGCTGATCGCGGGCCCGCTCAGGGCCGTCGGCGTCCCGTCCTCCGCGTCCGGCTCCATCGCGCTGGTCATCGGCACCGCGCTGTCCACGGTGTTCCTGATGGTCGTCGGCGAGCTGGTGCCCAAGAACTGGGCGATCTCCTCGCCGCTGGCCGTGGCCCGGCGGGTGGGCAGTCCGCAGCGCTGGTTCAGCGCCGCCTTCCGCCCCTTCATCACGCATCTGAACAACACCGCCAACCGCGTGGTGCGCCGCTTCGGCGTGGAGCCGGCCGAGGAACTGGCCTCCGCGCGCGGACCGCAGGAGCTGGCGGCGCTGGCCCGCCACTCCGCCAAGCAGGGCGCCCTGGAGGCGGACACCGCCGAACTGTTCGTACGCACCCTGAACCTGGCCGACCTCACCGCGGAGAACGTGATGACACCGCGGGTCCAGGTCGTCGCCCTCGACGTCCAGGCGACCTGCGAGGACGTGGCCAACGCGACCCGGGCGACCGGGCTGTCACGGTTCCCGGTCTACCGCGGCGGCCTGGACACGGTGGTCGGGGTCGCGCACATCAAGGACGTGCTGGCGGTGCCCGGCGAGGAGCGGGCCCGCTGCGGCGTCGCGCAGGTGATGCGCGAGCCGCTGCTCGTGCCCGAGTCGCTGACCGTGGACCGGCTGCTGTACCGGCTGTCGGGCAAGCGCACGATGGCGGTGGTCATCGACGAGTACGGCGGTACGGCGGGCGTGGCGACCCTGGAGGACATCGTCGAGGAGGTCGTCGGCGAGGTGCGCGACGAGCACGACCCGCACGAGACACCCGACCTCGCCCCCGCCGGGGCCGACGAGGAGGGCAGGGCCGTCTACTCGGCCGACGGCGCCGCCCGCACCGACCAGCTCGCCCGCGTGGGCCTGCGGGTGCCCGAAGGCCCGTACGAGACCCTGGCCGGTCTGGTCGCCACCGAGCTGGGCCGGATTCCCGCGGTCGGCGACCGCGTCGAGGTCGCCGGCTGGCGGCTCGACGTGGTCGACGCCGCCGGGCACCGGGCCGCCCGGGTGCGGCTGCACGCACCGCTCGACACCGGGGCCGACGCGAGCGCGGAGGACGAGAAGTGACCGCCGTACAGCTGCTGATCGGTCTGGCGACCCTCGTCGTCAACGCCTTCTTCGTGGGTGCCGAGTTCGCCCTGATCTCCGTCCGGCGCTCGCAGATCGAACCGCACGCCGAGTCGGGCGAACGGCGCGCGAAGATCGTGCTGTGGGGCCTGGAGCACGTGTCCGTGCTGATGGCCGCCGCCCAGCTGGGCATCACCCTGTGCACGCTGGTCCTGGGCGTGGTCGCGGAGCCCGCCATCGCGCATCTGCTGGAGCCGGTCTTCCACGCGGTGGGTGTGCCCAAGGGCGCGGGCCACGCCGTGTCCTTCGTGCTCGCGCTGGCGCTGGCGACGTATCTGCACATGCTGCTCGGCGAGATGGTGCCCAAGAACATCGCCCTCGCCGAACCCGTGCGCAGCGCGCTGCTGCTCGGCCCGCCCCTGGTCGCGCTGTCCCGGGCGCTGCGCCCGGTGATCTTCACGGTCAACGCCTTCGCGAACGCCCTGCTCAAGCTGCTCAGGGTCGAGGCGAAGGACGAGGTCACGGCGACGTTCTCGGACGCGGAACTGGCCCAGATCGTGAAGGACGCCGGCGCGGCGGGCCTGATCGACGACCGGGCGCAGGAGCGGCTGCACGACGCACTGGAGCTGGGCCGGCGTCCGGTGCGCGATGTGGTGGTCCCGCTGGCGGACGTGGTCTACGCGCGCGTGGGCGTCACCCCCGAGCAACTGGAGCAGTTGTCCGCGCAGTCGGGCTTCTCCCGCTTCCCGGTGGTGGACGAGGGGCGCCACATCGTCGGCTATCTGCACGTCAAGGACGCGTTGGACGCCTCGCCACGGGACATGCCGCTGCGGCTGCGGGACATGCGGCCCGTCGCGCGCGTACGGGAGAGCACACCGCTGGACGACGTGCTCACCGCGATGCGCGGCAGCCGTACGCATCTGGCGGCCGTCATCGGCGCCGACGGGCGGCTGGCCGGTCTGGTGACGATGGAGGACGTGCTGCGGGAGCTGTTCGGCCAGCACGCCTGAGGCCCGGCGGGGCCCCGGCCCGACCGACCGGCGGGTACGCGCGCGGGATACGATCGCTGACGCCATGCAGACGATCCCCGCGCCTTTCCCGCCCGCCCCGCGTCCGTCGCACTCCAGCCTGGTCGCGGTCGGCGACTCCTTCACCGAAGGCATGTCGGACCTGCTGCCGGACGGCTCCTACCGGGGCTGGGCCGATCTGCTCGCGGCGCGGATGGCCGCCCGGAGCCCCGGGTTCCGGTACGCCAATCTCGCGGTGCGCGGCAAGCTGATCGGGCAGATCGTCGAGGAGCAGGTCGAGGTGGCGGCCGGCATGAACGCCGATGTGGTCACGCTGGTCGGCGGGCTGAACGACACGCTGCGGCCCGGGTGCGACATGGGGCGGGTGCGGGGGCTGCTGACGGAGGCGGTGGAACGGCTGGCGCCCTCCTGCAAGCAGCTCGTGCTGATGCGCAGCCCGGGGCGCCGCGGACCCGTCCTGGAGCGGTTCCGGCCGCGCATGGAAGAGCTGTACGCCTGCGTCGACGCGCTCGCCGAACGCCACGGCGCCCTGGTCGTGGACCTGTACGGGGCGCCCTCGCTTGCCGACCCGCGGATGTGGCACGCGGACCGGCTGCACCTGACGGCGGAGGGGCACCGCCGGGTCGCCGAGGCCGTCTGGCAGAGGCTCGGCTACGCCGCCGAGGACACCGAGTGGCACGTCCCGCTGCCCGCCGAGGCGCCGCCGGGCTGGGTCACCCGGCGAACCGCGGACGTGCGCTTCGCCCGGCAGCACCTGCTGCCCTGGATCGGGCGCAGGCTGACCGGGCGTTCCTCCGGCGACGGCCGCCCGGCCAAGCGCCCCGAACTGCTCCCCTACGAGGGCCCCACGGCGTAGCGTCGCCGCCATGACCACCCGGGTGATCAACCTCAGGGGCCGGATCCACGACGTCGGCCCCCGCCTGGAGAACGCCCCCGCGGACGTCGTGTACGTGGGCCGCCGCTGGGCCCTGGGCGGCTGGGACCTGCCCCGGCATCCGCTGTACAACCCGTTCGCTCACCACACCGCGGCGAAGCGACGGGACGGCACCCGGGCCGAGGTCATGGCGATGTACCGGGCGTATCTGCTGGAGCGCCCCGAGCTGCTGGAGCTGGTGCCGGGGCTGCGCGACCGGACCCTCGCCTGCTGGTGCGTGCCCGAGATGTGCCACGCCCAGGTGCTGGCGGA
Source organism: Streptomyces diversicolor (assembly GCF_057537855.1). Lineage (NCBI taxonomy): Bacteria > Bacillati > Actinomycetota > Actinomycetes > Kitasatosporales > Streptomycetaceae > Streptomyces > Streptomyces diversicolor. The sequence goes on along the minus strand of NZ_BAAJXA010000031.1, from coordinate 10,165 downwards.
GCTGGCGGACACCGGCGAGACGGAGGAGGCGGACGAGGGCGGCGAGCTTGGCGAGGCGATCGAGGCCGCCCCCGAGCCAGGCGAGGCGGCCGAGGGCGTCCCCGAGCCGGATCAGGCAGGCGAGGCGCCGTAGCCCGCGCCCGGCGCCCGGCGTGCGCACGCGCGGCACCGCATGACCGCCGGCCGCGGTGAACATCGGCGCGGCCCCCCACCCGGACCGTGGGCGTACGCGCCCCACCCGGTCCGTGGGTGTATGCGCGCTCCGGAGCGGATCCGGACAGCCGGTATGCTCCGTACACGTGACTTCCGCTCCCGCCAAGCCCCGCATCCCGAACGTCCTCGCCGGACGCTACGCCTCCGCCGAACTGGCCACGCTCTGGTCGCCCGAGCAGAAGGTGAGGCTGGAGCGGCAGCTCTGGCTCGCCGTGCTGCGGGCCCAGAAGGACCTCGGGGTCGAGGTACCTGAAGCGGCGATCGCCGACTACGAGCGGGTTCTCGACACCGTCGACCTGGCCTCGATCGCGGAGCGCGAGAAGGTCACGCGGCACGACGTGAAGGCGCGGATCGAGGAGTTCAACTCCCTCGCCGGGCACGAGCACGTCCACAAGGGCATGACCTCCCGCGATCTGACGGAGAACGTCGAGCAGTTGCAGATCCGGCTCTCCCTTGAGCTGATGCGCGACCGCACGGTGGCCGTCCTGGCACGCCTGGGCAGGCTGGCGGGCGAGTACGCCGAGCTGGTCATGGCGGGCCGCTCCCACAACGTCGCCGCGCAGGCCACCACGCTCGGCAAGCGCTTCGCGACCGCCGCCGACGAACTGCTCGTCGCCCACGGCCGCGTCGAGGAACTGCTGCGCCGCTATCCGCTGCGCGGCATCAAGGGCCCGGTCGGCACGGCGCAGGACATGCTGGACCTGCTGGGCGGCGACGCGTCGAAGCTCGCCGAGCTGGAGGAGCGGATCGCCCGGCACCTCGGCTTCGCGCACGCCTTCACCTCGGTCGGCCAGGTCTATCCGCGCTCGCTGGACTACGAGGTGGTGACCGCGCTGGTGCAGCTGGCGGCGGCGCCGTCGTCGCTGGCCAGAACGATCCGGCTGATGGCCGGGCACGAGCTGGTCACCGAGGGCTTCAAGCCGGGCCAGGTCGGCTCCTCCGCGATGCCGCACAAGATGAACACCCGCTCCTGCGAGCGCGTCAACGGCCTGATGGTGGTCCTGCGCGGCTACGCCTCGATGACCGGCGAACTCGCGGGCGACCAGTGGAACGAGGGCGACGTGTCCTGCTCGGTGGTGCGCCGGGTCGCGCTGCCGGACGCCTTCTTCGCGCTGGACGGCCTGCTGGAGACCTTCCTGACCGTGCTCGACGAGTTCGGTGCCTTCCCCGCCGTCATCGCCCGCGAGCTGGACCGCTATCTTCCGTTCCTCGCCACGACCAAGGTCCTGATGGGCGCCGTGCGGGCCGGTGTCGGCCGCGAGGTGGCCCACGAGGCCATCAAGGAGAACGCGGTCGCCACGGCGCTCGCCATGCGTGAGCAGGGCGCCGAGCGCAACGACCTGCTCGACAAGCTGGCCGCCGACGAGCGGCTGCCGCTGGACCGGGAGGGGTTGCGGGCGCTCATGGCCGACAAGCTGTCCTTCACGGGTGCGGCGGCCGACCAGGTCGGCGTCGTCGTCGGCCGGATCGAGGAGATCGTCAAGCAGCACCCGCAGGCCGCGGGCTACGTCCCCGGAGCGATCCTCTGACCCGCTTGACCCGGGCGGAGCTGGAGGCCGCCCGCGGCCGTCTGGTGCCGGACGTGGTCGCGGACGGCCTTCGCGTGCTGTTCTGCGGCATCAACCCCGGTCTGATGACGGCCGCGACGGGCCACCACTTCGCGCGCCCCGGCAACCGGTTCTGGCCGGTGCTGCATCGGTCCGGGTTCACGCCGCGGCTGCTGAAGCCGTCGGAGCAGCGGGAGTTGCTGTCGTACGGGCTGGGCATCACCAACGTGGTGGCACGGGCGACGGCGCGGGCCGACGAGCTGTCCGCCGCGGAGTACGCCGAGGGCGGGCGGCTGCTCGCCGCGAAGGTGACGCGGCTGCGGCCGAGGTGGCTTGCCGTGGTCGGAGTGACCGCGTACCGTGCGGCGTTCGACGACCGGCGGGCACAGGTGGGGCCGCAGGAACGGCGCATCGGGGACACCCGGGTGTGGGTGCTGCCCAACCCGAGCGGGCTCAATGCGCTGTGGACTACACCCAAACTGACGGATGCGTTTCGTGCGTTTCGGCTGGTCACAAGGCCACCCGACGCGTCGTGTGCGGGTAGCCCCGAGGAGTAGTCTAGCCGTCTAGTCCACCCCCAGCGACGGCTACCGCTGCCCGGCCCGTGCTGCCAGCGCCGGAATCGCCGCGATCTTCTCCGAGCTAAGGTCAGCCCAAACAAGGCCGCTGGGTCGGCGCCGGTTGGCACACGGAATCACCTCGTCGGGCGTGACGATGTAGTCCACGGAGAAGTCATGCTCGGTCTCGGGGATGTCGTCCTCGATCAGCTGGAGCCGATGAACCGGCGCGACGATCACCGTCCGGTCCGTCACCAAGCCAGCTTCGATCAAGAGCGCAACCTCAAGGTCGGAGTACCCGGCACCCTTGCCGATGCGTGCGCCCGAGCGGTTCACGGCCACACTGCCACACACCACCACGTCGATAGGTTCCATCGACTCTGGCGCAAGCCGGCGGGCAACCTGAGCCGCGCCCTTCTTCTCGGCGGCTTCCTCGGGCGGAAGCCCGAGATTCTTGGGGTCGAGCAGGTAGAATGGTTCGAGCGACGCCATACGCGGCACGGCCATGTAGACGCGCTTGCCGTCCTTGAGAGCGCGAACCCTCACCGGAAGCTGCGCCCAGTCGGGGTTGGCCTTCACGGTGGTGGCCTGCTGCCAGAAGCCTTGACCGGCCAGCTGCTCCGCCGTGCCCTCGGCACCGTAGAAGCCGGGGATCTTCCCGTATGAGTCGGCCGGTGCGCCGCCACCGTCGATGAGACGACGCCACACCTTCTCGCGCAGCTCCTGCTTGGCCTGGTCGATGTCGTTCACGTACTCCCGCCCTGTACCTAACTCGCCGCCATCAAGGCCAGCAACCGATCGTTGATCTCCTGCGCCCATGGTTCACTGCGCCACGGCCGAAGCTCCCGACCAGCGGCAAACGCCAGATTAAGCCCGCCACCGCCACGCGTCAGTTCGACCGCATCAATCGTGCGGTGCATCGCCGCCGCTGCCTCGTCGAGCTTCCGTTGCCGGATGAGCGCCAAGGTCAGGTTGCCGAGTGCGATGGCCTGAGACTTCTTCTTCGCACTCAGTGCCCGCGTAGTCATACGGAGGATGGGTTCGGCGCGTTCGGGGAGGTCGAGGAACAGGTAACACGAGCCAGCGAGCCGGTTGTATTCGTTGACCGTGTAGTACGGCGCGGCCACATCATCCGGGTCGACACGGTCGAACTGGTCTTCCGCCTTCCTCAGTGCTGCCTCGCATTCGTTCGTCGCGCCGGTCATGGCGTGACCCTCAGCGACATGCAGAAGCGACAGACCTGTTAGTGACGGGCTCACCAGCTTGGCGGCTTCGGCGGCTTGCTCGGCGAGCGTCACACCTCTGGTCGGATTCTTCTCGCCGTAGAGCGCCACGTAAGCCATTCGCAGCGTTGCGTATGACTCCGTGGATGGATCGCGAGCGTGCCGCGCAGCGTTGACCGCTTCCTCGAAGTACCCAAGCGGAGCGTGATGGTCGCGTCGTTGACTGACATCCCACACCAGTTGGCCCATGAACGTCGCTGAGTCAGCCTCGACCTCGTACAGCGCCCGGCGCACGCGCGGACTCGCAGCATTCTCCCGAAGGAACTTTACCTGGCCGTGCAGCTGTCCGGCCGTACCGAGTAGCCCGGTCGACACCTCAAGGTCGTAGGACTCATCCAGCTGACGCAGCCGCTCGTGAAGGTAGGCCACCACCATCAGGTCAGCCGACGCTGGATTCTCCAGGGCGTACGACATCCGCTCACTTGGGCGAGTGTCAGTGACCGTCACGTCGTCCAGTAGCGCTTGAAGTTCCTCAACCGACACCACGAGCGCTCGCGCCAGTCTTGGCCGTATCCATGCTTGTGGTTCGGTCTCGGCGCTCTCCCAACGACCTACCGTTGAACGCTCGACGCCTAGATAGTCGGCCAGTGCCTCTTGCGTGAAGCCTGCCGTTTTGCGACGTTGAGCGAGGCGTATGCGCTTCGCTGCCATCGCCCATCCCTTCGGGTGCACGGGGCGAGGTTTCACCTTAGCCTCGTTGACCGCATCCGTGCAGGCCAGACCGCGGAGTGCCACACGGATGCGTCATCGGTGCAGCACGTTTGCTGTGGTGTTTGCGCAGGTCAAACCGCTTCTCTGGCTGGCAGGTTGGCGAGTGGTTGAGACGGTGCCACCGCTCGCCAACCGTTCCAGTCCCCCGGGAGGAACGGATGCGACCAGCCATGTTCGGCTACATGCGGCTCACCGCAGGTGAAGACAGCCGCGACGAAATCCAGACGACCGAACGGGAGTTGGCGTTCCACGCCACTCGCGAAGGCTTCTCCTTGGAGCGGCTGTTCATCGAACGCCTCGACTATGACGACGAGTCGGCGTTCTTCACGCTCGTCGACGCCCTCAAGACCACCGAGATCAAGCATGTCATCGTGCCGTCCCTATGGCACTTCGCTCGGTTGCCAGGGCTCCAGGCCGCCATGCGCGACCACATCGAACGCGAGATCGGCGCACGGCTGTGGATCGTTCAAGGGGGCAAGCGATGAGCCAAGCGCAACCTGCGATCGGCTACGTCCGTGCCCTCACTGGAATCGACATGGGTGATGTCGTGCGCCTGAGCGGTGACATGGCCCGTCTCGCTGAACGCGAGGGCCTCACGCTGGCCGAGGTGTTCATCGAGAAGGAGCCCGCGCGGACGACGGCGCTTGAGGCGATGACCCGGTACTGCCAGCGGCACGACATTCGCAACGTAGTGGTGCCGACAAGCGAGCACCTGAACACGCTGCCTGTCCTCGCGACCCTCGCGAAAGAGCTGCTGCAAGAAGAAATCGGCGGTCAGGTGTGGATCGTCATCTCTACCGATGAGGAGCTGTCATGCCCTCCGACGCCGTGACCCCGATCCCTCTGCTTGCTGCGTCGCTGCGGATGACCGCTGTGCCTTCGGCTGTGGCCTGCTCGCGGATGTTCGTTCAGCACACGCTGACGCGTTGGAAGTTGGAAGACCTCGCGGAGACGACGACGCTCATCATGAGTGAGCTTGTCACCAACGCGATCAGGGCCAGCGGCATCACTGCCTTCAACCCGAAACCCTGGCAGATCAAGGCTGAGCACGTCATCGGGATACAGATCCGCGCCATCGAGGCCAGCCTGTACACCGATGTTTGGGACAGAACCGCTGCGGCTCCCGTCCGGAAGAGCCCCATGCTTGATGCAGAGGGTGGACGCGGCCTGGTGCTTGTTGAGTCGCTTGCCAAGCAGTGGGATGTCTTTCGCCCTCGCAGCGGAGGCAAGGTCGTATGGGCTGAGTTCCCTCTCGGGATGGCCGTAGAAGAACCCTCTCTCGACCACCAGCGACCGCCGCTGATGCTGCCCGAAGGTATCCGTGCGGCCAGCGGACCGGTTGAACGGCAGGCCCGTACGGCTCTCTTCGAGCACCTGATGGATACGACCGTTGAGCACTTGTGCGCTGCGCACTTGGACGATGGAAGCTACGGCTCGCGGCCGGCGGACCGTTGGTGAGGTCGTTCTAGGACGAGTGAACGCCCGATGAGACCGGGTCAGATCTGGGATCTGTTCGACTGGTACCAGGGTGCTTGCTTCCGCTGCGAAGCCGTCCGTATCCCTGTCGCCCTGGTCGGCGAGATGACCGCACATGACGTGACACTGCCGCTGTACGCCTGCCACCACCGCATCTCCCGCATGCAGCAGTCGCATTGGTTCGCCACGGGCCGTCGAGCCTGGCAGCTTGAACGGCTCCAGCTACCGCCCCGCAGCGGATCACGTAGGACACGATCACTTGCCGCCCGGTGGCTGCGCTACAGGAAGAGGAGCGGTTACGTAGGGAGGACTGGAGCGGGTCAGGCATCTGATCGTACATAGCCCATGAGTGATCACTTTCATAGAAGAGCGCCTGTGCTTCGCGAAGCACAGGCGCCTGCTTGTTACCGGTAAGTCATTTCCATCCATTCGCGCGGGTGAGTCAATATCGAGCCAGTTGGCCGAAAATAATCGAAAGAACTAGAGCACTTCCTGCGTGGAATAGATAACGTGTTCGACTTTGTTCGCTCTATGTGCGTAACTGGCGGGACGCCTGCTACGCTCCTCTTCACTTGTTCGAAGGCGTGTTGTGGGGCCCTGTGGGGACAGTGGTTCTACTGATCATACTTACGCTCGCCTTTGGAAAGTGAAAGTTTTACACTAGGGGGGCGCATGCTTTCTAAGATCGTCATTCAGAACTATCGCACCTTTCGAGCGTTCAGGCTCGATTTTGATCCCGACATGAACATCTTGGTCGGTGACAATGACGCAGGTAAGTCGACGATTTTGGAAGCAATCGAACTAGGCTTGACGGGCAAGCTGCGGGGGCGGCCCCTCTATCAAGACCTGTCGCCGTATCTATTCCACCGAGACGCCGTATCCGAATGGATTGCTGCGTTGAAGACTGGGCGAAACGTTCCTCCTCCAGAAATCATCATCGACCTCTTTCTTGCGCCGTCGCCTGCGACTGCCGGCCTGAAAGGGACCAACAACCTCCTCAAGGCCGATGAACCCGGCGTGCGCATTCGCGTGGCCTTGAACACCGACTACATGGCGGAATACGAAGAGTTCATCACGCAGCCGGACAAGGTTCGGCTGATTCCGACGGAGTACTACAAGGTTGAGTGGCTGGCCTTTGACGGAAACGGGGTCACGTTCCGCAGCATCCCGGCCACTGCTTCGCTCATCGACGCCGCGAACATCCACCTTCAAAGCGGTGTCGACTACTACATGAAGCACATCCTCAATGACTACCTTGAGACCGATGAACGTGTGAAGTTGACCCGCGCCTACCGGGGCCTCCGTGAGACATTCGCTGAGGACGAGTCGATCGTGAAGATCAACGCGGCGCTGCGGGGTGCTCCGAGCAATGTAAGCGACCGCGAGCTGACGCTGAACATCGACGTGTCACAGAAGTCGAGTTGGGAAAGCGGCATCGTGCCCCACCTCGACGACCTTCCGTATCAATTCGTCGGCAAGGGAGAGCAGAGCACGCTGAAGATCCTGCTCGCCCTGAACAAGAAAGTGGACGACGCACATATCTTGCTCGTTGAGGAGCCGGAGAACCACCTCTCGTTCCCGAACCTCGGCAAGCTCGTCCACAAGATCAGTACGACGTGCAAGGACCGTCAGGTCTTCATCACCACCCACAGTTCGTACGTGCTGAACAAGCTGGGGCTCGACAAGCTCGTACTCCTGTCTTCAACCGAAGGGGTTCGGCTCGATCGGCTTCCGGACGGTACGCAGAACTACTTCAGGAAGCTCTCCGGGTATGACACGCTTCGCCTGGTCTTGGCGAAGAAGTCGATCCTCGTTGAAGGCCCATCGGACGAGTTGGTAGTGCAGCGCGCCCACATGGACATGCACGGCGGCAAGTTGCCTGCCGAGTGCGGCATCGACGTCATCAACGTGCGAGGACTCTCCTTCAAGCGCTTCCTCGACATCGCCATGCTGCTCCCACAGAACTTCGTCGCTGTCGTCACGGACAACGACGGCAAGGACGCCAGCGACGTGAAGCAGCGCTACGCGAGCTACACCACGGAGCCCAACATCTCCGTGCACGTCGGGGAGGACAAGAGCTTCAAAACCTTGGAGCCGCAGCTCTTCAAGGTGAACGGCCGGGCCACGCTGAATGCTGTCCTCGGGCAGAGCTTCACCACTGACGATGATCTGCTCGATCACATGAAGAAGCACAAGACCGACTCGGCGCTCGCCATCTTCGAGAGCGACCAGACCATCACCATGCCGAAGTACCTCAAGGACGCGGTGGATGCAGTCTCATAACAACCGGGCCATCATCGCGGCGGCCGGCTCACGCAAGACACAGCACATCATCGACCAGGTCCTCGGCGACCCGACGAAGCGCGTCTTGGTGACGACGTACACCAACGAGAACCTGAACCAGATCGTGGACCGACTGAGCGGCGGAACCGGTCTTCTGCCGAGCCATGTCACCGTCGTGGGATGGTTCACGTTTCTCATGAACCAGTGCGCCCGGCCGTACCAAAGCTATGTACTGGGCGATGTCGGTGTGATGGGCGGACTCAACTTCTTGGGCCAGCGGCCCCGGTTCGCCCGCAAGGACAACCCCAAGAAGTACTACCTTGACTCCGCCAGCGCGGCATACCGCAACGAGGTCGCCGCCATCGCTCATGAGGCGAACCGAGAAAGCGGCGGCAAGGTCGTGGATCGGCTCGTGGGGATGTACGACCACATCTACGTCGACGAGATCCAGGACATGGCAGGTTATGACCTTGACCTGCTCGACGCTCTAATGAAGTCGCCGATCTCCCTCACGATGGTGGGTGACCCCCGCCAGGCGACCTACTGGACGAATACCTCTCCAAGAAATAAGCGGTACAGGGGAAGCGGTATCGTCGACTGGTTCGGCGAACGTAAGGGCCGCTGCGAGATCGATAACCGCGTCGAAAGCTACCGCTGTAATCAGGCGATCTGCGATTTCGCGGATGATCTGTACCCGAAACTTCCTCGCACGATCTCGAAGAACGCCGAAATCACGGGGCACGACGGCATCTTTCCGATCAAGAGCTCCGAGGTAGACGAGTACATGCGGAAGTACTCGCCGGTCGTGCTGCGGTGGGATCGCCGGACGCCCACTGGTGGCCACGAAGCGATGAACATGGGTGCCTCAAAGGGCAGCACGTACGACCGCGTACTCATCTTCCCGACGAAGCCCATGATCGCCTACTACCAGACTCGCGACTTCAACACGCTCAATGAACAGGCAAAGTTCTACGTCGCGGTAACACGAGCCAAGTACAGCGTGGCCTTCGTCCTCCCGTAGTAGCCCAAAAATCTGGTGAATCCTCTCGTACCAGTAGCTACGGTTGGTCAGGATAGGGGTTGGTGCACGAGAGGAACGCCTCATGACAAACACTAAGTCGGCAGCAAGTCCGTGGGATTCGCCGATCTTCCAGCCGCTTCTTCACGAGGCTGGCCTTGCAGCCCACCTTGTGCATTGGACTCACAACCTTACGCAAGGCCAACTATCAGGAGCCGGAGAAATATTACGGAGGCTTCTTCAGCTACACGATCGGGCTTGAGCGCGTCATGAAATTGACGGTCCTGCTCGACTCGCTTGTGGAAGACGGGAAGTTCCTTAGCGATCAGCAACTAAAGAGCGCGTATGGCCACGACTTGAACAAGTTGCTCAACGCCGTCCAGCGCATCCGAGCGAGGCTCGACCAGAGTGGGCTTCGCTGGCAACTGCCGCATCCAGACATCATCGACGGCGCGGTAAAGTTCCTCGCCGAGTTCGCCAAGACTACCCGCTACTACAACCTTAACGTGCTGTCGGGAAAGACCCCGTCTCTTGACCCAGTAGCGCGCTGGTTCCAGGTAGTTGGGAAGCCGCTGCTTGACAAGCGGCCTGCGCGGCAGACACGCCGGAACGCGGCGCACGCTAGTGCCATCCACGAGCTTATTGGGGACAAGGCGCTCATCCGATCCATGCGTGAGGACGGCACCCCAGTGACGAGCATCGAAGAAGCCGCCATCGCTGAGCACGACAGCGAGTACGTGGCAAAGGAAGGCACCTTCCTCTGTGTGGCACTGGCGCGGTACACCGTCGAAGTGCTTCGCCATCGAGGGGATGCGGCACGCGGTGCGGGTCACGTGATTCCCGATCTGGGAGATTTCTTCGCCTTGTTCGGTAACGATGACGCGCTTCTCAAGAACCGTAAGTCGTTTGTGGTGAGGTAGGCGGAGTGCCCGGCTGACACAGAGCCGGGCACTTCTTGTGTGGACTCCGAGATGTCAAGTAGCTCTCGTCTGCCACCATCACGGGGCGCTCTCTCGCCGCTCCGCGGTCGTCTTGATTGAGTTGAACCAACCGTACGCTGGCCGTGAGCGGTTGATC